>PWGE01000180.1 GCA_003554345.1 Candidatus Sumerlaeota bacterium
ATGAGTTCGGGTGAAACGGGATATCCCGAAAGGATCCTTTAATGCCAGATCAAGAGGGGTGATGTGATATTTCATATGAACTCCTTTATTACGGGGGTTCTAAAGGAGAGGGTCAAATGCTTCCTTTGGTGGAAGGAACTCTCCCTGAAAAACGGGGATCTATGGTAGTAGCCGTGCGAAGAGCCTTTGCTGAGGCTTTGAATATGGCTTCAGCAATATGATGTAAATTGGAGCCACGGAGAATATCGACGTGATATGTAAGACGGGCATGATTAATGAATCCCATCCAGAACTCTTTGAGTAATTCAAACTCAAGATGTCCAACGCTTCCTTTGAAATCAGGGACCTTCCATGAAAGAAAAGGACGTCCACTGATATCCAGAACCACCCGGGCAAGGGCTTCGTCCATTGGCAGAAGGAAGGAGCCGTATCGTTGGATACCCTTTTTGTCACCCAGTGCTTTATGAAAAGCCTGTCCCAATGCAATACCAGTGTCTTCGACAAGGTGATGCCCGTCCACCTCAATATCACCGGAAGCGTGGACGGAGAGGGTAAATCCTGCATGTTTACCCAAAAGATTCAGCATGTGGGAAAAGAAACCGATAGGGGTGTCTATGTCGGTGGTCCCTTCTCCGTCCAGTTCTAAGGAGACCTGGATATCAGTCTCCCTGGTACTTCGTTTAACTTCGCCGACTCGGCTCATGAAGCTTTACTCTCTTTTGCATCGTAGGCTCTAAGCTGGCTTTTCAGCCTGCCGGCTGATACAAAGGAGACTTTCTTACGGGCTGGCTTGAATATTTTTTTCTTTCGCTGAGGGTCATACTTGTAACGATCAGGAAGCCAGTGAGGTCGAAAAGAACCGAAATGGGTAAGACTAACTTTTTCCCCATTTGTAATGTTGTTTCGCATCTCATCAATAAAATTGTCTACTACTACCTGTGCCTGCTTTTGTGATAATCCCGAACGAGCAGCAAGACCTTTATAAAGGTCTTCCTTTGTCACGGTTTTGGGTTTCTTTTTTGCCATTTCTTTCCTCCGTTTATTGAGATTGGTTTATTGTATTTTACAGCATTCTAAAAAAAAATCTCAAAAAATGCTAATATTGTTTCTCTTTTCCTTTTTTTTAAATTGAGCAAAATCATATAAAATATAGTAATTTATTATGAAAATACAAACAAATTTCTGGAAGTGGGTCTATCCCGCTCTGTTCATTCTTTTTGTTTTGTTGGTCATTGCCCGTTTTTTTCACCTCTCTGCTGATTTTCCTACAGATATAACCTCCTGTCGTGCCCTGTATTCTGATGAGGGGTGGTATGCGGGCAATGTTATTTCCTGTTTTCTTACAGGGGATTGGTATGTTCCGGATGAAATGAACTCTTTTGTGTCTCTTCCGGTTCTTCAACTTTTCCATTTTATATCGTTTTTTATTTTTGGCCCAACTATAGTGGCGGCCCGTTTGACGATTCTGGTGTTTTTTGTGGGGATTGTAGCCCTGACTTATTTGCTTGTCCGACAGTACGCAGACAGACGAATTGCCCTTGTTTCTCTGGTTTTTCTCGTTGCTAATTATTATTCCTTTGCTTATTCACGCTTTGCTATAGCAGAATTTCCCATGACTTTTTTTGCCTTGTTAAGTGTTTACCTGCTGCTGAAAGCCCGTGAGGGGCACGTTTTGTTTTTTACTTTTCTTTCTTCTCTTTCTTTTATGACAGGTGTACTAACTAAAACCAGCGGAGTTTTTATTTTTCCTGTTCTGGTGTACATATTTTGGAGACATTGGAAACAGGGGGTGCAGCTGAAAGGTGCCGCGCCACTTTTTGTGGGAGTATCAGGGGTAATTTTTCTGGGGTATTTGTTCCTGCTTGTGTTTCCTTATTACCAGGATTATATGTTTTTTTATGAGCTGAATATTGGTATAGAAGTCGATTATAGCCCTGCTTTTCTTTTTAACAATGCCAGACGTGTGCTTCGTCGTTTGAGATACGCTGATCGCTTGTTTATTCCTTTTCTCGTGATTGCCGGAATATACCTTTCTGTCAAATCACGGAAATTTCGAAGACATCCCCTTCTTCATATTTCTGTGTTATGGCTGATATTTTACCTTTCTCAGTTATTTGCCTACAGCAGAAATGTCCCCCGTTATTATCTGCCCGTTTATCCTGTTTTGAGTATTCTGACCGGACTGGTCTTCCTTCATTTCTTCCAGAATTCGCGCTTTTGCTGGCAAAGGAAAGTCTTTGTGTTGGTTTTAGTTGTTTCTCTGGCTGTTAATATTTTTCGCATAAGTTCTTATATATATCATCCCTCTTATTCTTTTGAGGAAATGGCTGAGGATATTGCCCGGCATATGGAGTCAGGTTCTGCCTCAAATGAATATCTCCTGGGATATTGTAGTGCCACTGTCAGTCTGCATAACCAGAAAATGTACTTAAATGATTTGTTTACTCCAACTCCTCTGGAAGAAAAAATAAAACAATATGAGCCTCAGTATTATCTGACAGAAGGGGCTGATTTTGACTGGATTAAAGAAGATTACCCTGAAGTTTTTTCGATTCTCAAAGAGTTTTATTCCCTGGAAAAGATTGCCCGCTATGATGTCTATCAGAATGAGCCAACCGGTCGACCTCTTAGTTTCTATCGTTTAAACCCACGTTAGGGCGCAGATTGATGAAGTGGACAAAAAGGGCTCTTTCAGACTTCTATAGTCATATTCCGCCGGCGCTGATTGTTTTGATCATGTTGCTCAGTCTTGTGCGCTTATTTCATCTGGAAGCGGATTTTCCATCGAATATTACCCCCTGTACGGTCCTCTATACTGATGAGGGGTGGTATGCCAACAATGCCTTGGTGTATTTCCTGACCGGTCACTGGCATGTTCCCCATGATATTAATTTTGCTGTTAGTTTGCCGGTTTTGCAACTGGTGTATATCCCTTTTTTTTTGCTATTAGGTCCAACTATGCTGGCAGTGCGCCTTACTGTAGTTGTGTTCTTCTTTTTCTCTCTTATACTGATGTATAAG
>PWGE01000218.1 GCA_003554345.1 Candidatus Sumerlaeota bacterium
AGCTATAGCCAGTTTTATCATCTGTGAGAATAACAGAGATATTATCCTCCCCTCTTTCAAGGGGTAATGTTTTAAAATCATCCGAAGAAGAGGGTGTAAAAACAATTTTTCCCGGTGAGGTCTCTCCCGCAAAATAAAAAGTTCCCTGTTGAGTATCGACGCCTCCTGTCATAATCCTGCTGGCACCATCTTCTAAAACCCGGGCCTCACCAAATAAAATGGAGTCGTTCTCTGAAAACGAAAAAGGAATAAGATGGGCAGGCCGGGTTCTGGTTGAAAAATAGCCCTTTTGCTGATTATCGTCATACATGCCACTTGATATTGAGGCAATCTCTTGAGCCGGGGAAAGGGCTGTCAATCGTTTGAATTCCTGGTTAGATCGAGCCAGTGAGACCTTAATAATTTGAGCGGGATCTGTGGCGGTACCAAAATAAGCGATTCCGGTTTCAGCGTTAAATACCGCGGCGACTGGCAGGTCTTCTCCCTTATGAAAATCGAGCTTACCCAGACGCCTGGGTTTCTCTCCTGCAGTGTCTACCATTACGATACTTCCGGGTCTGCTTCGTAACAAAAAGTACGCTTTTTGTGTTCCGGGATCGTAAATAGCGTTAGTGATATTATTTTCACCCGGCTTCAGCGTAAGAGTCTGTACCTTCTTGAAAGTATTTTCTTCGTCTGCCAGGCGGGTTTTAATAATTCTGGCTGGTGAAGTTTGGGTGCCCCAGTAGGCGTATTCCCCTGTTTTGTCGATAAAAGCGGCTTCTAGATGGGCTTCTCCATTCTCTAATGTAATGGAGTCTAAACGTCTGGGAAGTTCCCCCTGTTCCCCGGCATCTATTTTTACAATTTTGGCCGGGTCGGTACCGGTGCCAGAATACAGCCTGTTTGTCTCTTCGTCAAAAACTACCGTACTCAGCCAGCTTTCACCTTCTTCCAGCACGAGAGTCCCTGTTCTTTGAGGAGGTAGATGCTCATTGTCCAGGGAAATTTTTATGACCTGGCCGGGAAAGGTTCCTGTTCCGAAATAAGCATAGCCCCGTTGAGAATCAATGGCACAACTGAGCAGGTGAGATTCACTGAGAAGGGTTTGTTTGCCCAACGGGAACATCCGGGTATCCTCTTTAATTTCTTCGTTTCCCACAAGGGGGTTGAAGATATGATATGGCCCTTTTTGGATTACCCGACCTGAGGCGTCAGTTACCTGGAAAGTAACCTGGTTTGTTTGAGAAACCAGATCGTTTGCGATCCATTTTTGTGACCAGAATCCAGCATTTGTTTCTTTATCGAATTCTTTTTGTTTCAAGTGGGTAGCTTTCCGGTCATTTATTAACACTTCTACTTTATCCGGCGGACTGTCAGCCTTAATACGTGCTTGAAAATAAATGGTTTCTCCATTTTGGGCTTTGGCTGGAGATATGACCGGGGTAAAAGATATTTCGGAAGGGTACAGGTAGACCCCCAGCATGGTTACAGCAAACAGACATAATCCTGCCAGATAAGATTTTCTCATGGAGCTAAAAGTCCTTTTAAAATATGATATCTATGCATTCTTTATTGCATCTGTGACATTTCTGCCCAGTTTGTATCCTTTGTGCAATTCATCAGGTGAGGGATTTCCCTGCACTTCTACTACCGGTTCTACGGTATGCCAGGACATATTATCGGCAAAACCGCGCAATCGTTTCACTGCGCCGCCGCTCCAGGCATAACTACCGAAGATGCCCAGTACTCTATTTTTGAGTTTTTTATTTTCCAGGAGTCTGAGAAGATAATCCATAGGAGGGAAAAGCCCTGTATTGTAGGTGGGAGCGCCTATTATAATGCCCTTGTAACGCCATACATCAGTTAAAATATAAGAAGGGTGGGAACGGGAGATATCGTGAGTGCGAATAGTAGAAAATTTTCGAGCAACAATGCCTCGGTCGATTTCTTCTTTTAATTTCAGGGTATTGCCGTACATAGAGCCGTATATAAGAACAATACCCTCTTCTGCCTCATATCGGCTCCATCGATCATACAGGTCAATAATCTGAGTGGGATTTTTACGCCAGACTGGTCCATGAGATGGTGCGATGGTGGCTATGTTCAAACCCTGCAGTTTTTTCAGCGCCCTCTGCACCATGGGGCTGTATTTGCCGACAATATTAGAGAAATAACGAAGGATTTCTGTCTGGATATAGGGGATATCGAGTTCTTCGGCAAAAATACTGCCTTCCAGGGCGCCGAAACCTCCAAAGGCATCCCCGGTATACAGGACACCTGATGATTTATCATAAGTGACCATTGTTTCAGGCCAATGAACCATTGGTATTAAAGAGAAAGAAAGCGTGTGAGATCCAAGAGAAAGTTCGTCTCCTTCATCTTTAATGAGGGTGTTCTCAGTTATTCCATAGAACTTTTCTAAAAAGTGAATGGTTTTTTTGTTACCTACAACTGTCATTTCCGGATACACCTGTCGGAGAAGATTGATGGAGCCTGAATGGTCCGGTTCCATATGATTAATGACCAGGTAGTCTATTCCTTTTCCCTGAGGCAGGCGATCATGTATTTTTTCCAGATACCTTTCAAAGTAACAGTTTTTGACAGTATCAATCAAAGCAGTTTTTTTGTCCGCAATAAGATAGGCATTGTAAGACACTCCCTGGGGTAAGGGCCATACTGCTTCAAAGAGATCGGTTTCTCTGTCATTAGCACCGACCCAGAAAGAGTCTTTTGCGATTTGTATGACGGTATCCATCTTACACCTCCTGATTATTTTAAAGGTATTACATAAACAATAGTATTTTACAATGAGGCTTACATGTGCTTGCACCCTGAATGAGCAGGATACGGTCTCTTCTTGCTTTATGAAAACTTTTCATATTGACTGTTCTGAAGGGATATCTTATTCCGGTGCATTCTCAAAGGAATAAAAAACAAAACCATTATTTATC
>PWGE01000015.1 GCA_003554345.1 Candidatus Sumerlaeota bacterium
CTACAGGAGCCCATGTTTCCAGTGTACCCAACCATCAGGTCCAACGAACCACCCCTCTTAAAACCCGTGGCCACGTGGCTATGACGGGAAACCTGGGATATGAACTGGATCTCACACGCCTCACGACTGAAGAGAAAAAACAGGTAAAGGAACAGATCCACCATTACCGAAAAATTCAGCCCCTTATTCAGCATGGATTCTTTTATCGTTTGCGAAGCCCTTTTGAAGGCAATGTCGCCTCCTGGATGTTTGTAGCACCCCAACAGGAAGAAGCGATTGTATTCTGGGGTCATATCCTGGCACCAACCCACGGGGTTATGGAAAAACTGGTCCTTCGAGGCCTGCACCCTCATTTTTACTACCGTTGCAGTGAAACAGGAGAGCTCTTCAGCGGAGAAGAACTCATGCATTATGGCAGACAAATACCTGTTTTAGAAGGTGATTTTCAGAGTCTTCTGTGGCATTTCACAAAGCATACTCCATCACGGTAAACAAGATTAAAATATCTGGTCAAAGCCCTTTTTTTCGAAAGATATGGAAATTCTTTAACCATAAGGTGAAAATGGAGAAATGGGACTGGAGAAGAAAGCGGGAGAACTTTTTTTTATTCCTTCAGCTTGAACACAATGTCTTCCAGTTCCAGATATTGCTTGAGCTCGTCCCGTAAACTGGCCGCTTTTTCAAATTCCATATTTCTAGCTGCTTCAAGCATCTTCTGCTGGAGTTCATAAAGGTATTTCTCAAGCGATTCTTCATCCTTAAAATGAACCTTTCTCCGAAGCTTCTGGGGAGTATAATAATCTTTTTCAGGTATAGATTCCAGCAGAGAGTGAATATTTTTCTTTATGGAACGAGGAGTAATATAATGTTTCCGGTTGTACTCCTTCTGTTTAGCCCGGCGCCTCTGCATTTCCCTGACCGCTTTATCGATAGAATCCGTCCTTTTATCGGCATAGAGAAGAACCCTGCTATCACAATTCCTGGCAGCTCTTCCTGCCGTTTGCATAAGGGAGCGATAATCACGCAGGAAGCCTTCCTTATCGGCATCAAGAATACCCACCAGCGAAACCTCAGGAATATCAAGACCCTCCCGGAGGAGATTAATGCCGATCAACACATCAAAGACACCCTGCCGCAGGTCACTTATAATAATAGTACGTTCAATAGTATCAATATCTGAGTGAAGGTATTTTACCTTCAGACCCATTTCTTCATAATATGAGGACAGGTCTTCAGCAAAACGTTTGGTAAGAACCGTTACCAGCGTCCGATAGCCCCGCTTTATTTCTTTTTTAATCTCACCGTAAAGATCCTGCACCTGGTTTTTAGCCGGACGAATTTCCGGCGCCGGGTCCAGCAAACCGGTGGGACGAACAATCTGTTCTACCACCACATTATTTGACTGGCGCTTTTCATACTCAGCAGGTGTAGCTGAGACGTACACTGCCTCCTTCATCCGTTCATTAAACTCATCAAAAGTGAGAGGACGGTTATCAACCGCAGAAGGAAGGCGAAATCCATGTTCCACCAGCATTTCTTTCCGCATACGGTCCCCATTAAACATCGCCCTGACCTGGGGCAAAGTCTGATGCGATTCATCAATAAACATAAGAAAATTACCGGGAAAGTAATCCATAAGGGTGGCAGGGGGTTGGCCGGGCGCCCTTCCGTCCAGATGACGTGAATAATTCTCAATTCCTTTGCAAAAGTTCGTCAATTCCAGCTGCTCCAGATCAAAACGTGTTCGCTGTTCCAGGCGCTGGGCTTCCAGCAGTTTTCCCTTCCCTTTCAACTTTTCCAGCTGCATTTCCAATTCTTCCTCAATAGTCTGCAAGGCTATATGTATCCTGTCCTCGGGAGCCACATAATGAGAGGCAGGAAAGATAGTTATTCTGTCATGCTCTTCCAGCAACTCACCGGTTAGATGGTCTATACTGACAATTTCTTCTATCTCGTCTCCCCAGAAAATAATACGATGGGCAGTATCCTCTGCATACGGGGGAAAGATGTCCAGGATATCACCCCGAACCCGAAATGTGTTGCGTTTGAAATCCATATCGTTACGGGCATATTGAATGGTTATCAGATGACGAATAATCTCATCCCGAGTTATCTCTTCTCCAACACGATAGGTATGTATCATATTCTTGTAAATATCCGGTGATCCCAGTCCATAGATGCAAGAGACAGAGGAAACCACGATAGTATCCTGTCGTTCCAGAATAGATCGGGTCGCAGAATATCGCAGCTTTTCTATTTGTTCGTTAATAGCAGAATCTTTCTCGATGTAAGTATCCGTGGTGGGGATATAGGCTTCCGGCTGGTAATAATCATAATAACTGACAAAATATTCCACAGCATTATCAGGGAAGAGTTCCTTGAATTCATAGTACAGCTGGGCAGCCAGGGTTTTATTATGAACCATTACCAGCGCTGGTTGGTTCAAGCGGGCAATAACATTCGCCATGGTAAAAGTCTTGCCCGAACCGGTAACACCCAGCAAAACCTGTTGCTTTTGTCCTGCCTGGTAGTTCTTTACCAGCTGGTCAATGGCTTTAGGTTGATCTCCACAGGGTTTATAGTTGCTAACAAGAGAAAATTTTCCAGATTCGCCAGTCGGCATATCTATATATTATATCAAAAAACAAAATAATAACAGGGTATAAGCAATTATGAAAGGCGCGCTTTCCAGGAGATGTTTCACACTTTACCTGTCTCTGTGCTAAATGAAAAGAGTTTCCTGACTTACTCTACCTTATCCAACTGTTCGATTATCTGCTGAACTTGAGGCGTTTTTGACGATACCCGGGTAGGTGCCCCTTTTTTAAAGCGAAAGTCACAATATGAGCATCCATCAGCAAGGGTCTGGGTACGTTGCAAACCCCACCCAAAAGAATCACTTAACACGATATTGGTCATGCAGATATAAGGGGCAAATTCCCGACAACCTTCTTGAGTGGCAAGGTGTAAATTAGCACATC
>PWGE01000239.1 GCA_003554345.1 Candidatus Sumerlaeota bacterium
AAAAAAATCCAGAAAAAGAATGTATCACGCAAAGCTCGCCAAGCCGCAAAGAAGCCAAAGAATCAGTCAAGATCGCAAAAGATAAAAAAGAACGCAAATCCGCCAGAGTGAACTTTCAGGAAGAAAAAAACTTTTGGAAAAGAGGACCAGATAAAGAGTAATAAACTTAAGAAATTAGAATGTCTCACGCAAAGGAGAGAGCCCGCAAAGTCGCAAATCCTCCAGAGTGAACTTTCAGGAAGACCCTGACAAATATTTTAAATGAAACGTCAAATTATCTCAGGGTAGAGACGCAATATTTTGCGTCTCAAAAGAGTTCTATTTTCAGAAGAGTTCCTCATGTCAGCACGAGTACTGGCACCACTAATGATGAGTCCGCCAGGGTCGGACTTGCAGCGCGTCTGAGTCGGAATGTAAGCTGGAGATTTACGCTCTCGGGAGCGTAAAAAAATTAAAGTTCCCGGTTATCTGTGTTGAATACTCAGAGGATATAGAACAAGGTGGACAGATTATTATATCCAGGCAGTATTTTACAAAGTGTCCTAAGGCCCCTCATCCATTCTGACTTTCAGCCAGCTATTTGTTTCAGCATCGAACTCATAAAATTCCCATTCTGTGAGCTCTTCACGCAAAAGGCTATATTCTTTGTCGCTTTGAATTTCAGCATATACCACGTGTGGATGGTTCAGTTCTTCGGCGGGTGGATAAAACACCCAGGACCATTCCTGATAATATTCTGGTACAAATAGAATAGTTTGATCACGGGGCTGAAATTCCTCAAATGATTCGCGAAATGCGGTCCCGCGTGCAACCATGGGGGCAAACTTTTCCAGATATTGTGGAAGATCAGCATAAAGACCAACTAATAGGCTGCCCGTAATGAATAAGGTGATAAAAGAAGCAGGAAAATTATTCGAGGTGATTCCGGTGGTGGGGTGAGCAGCCTCCCTGACAAGGGGATGCCAGGTGGCGGCTATAAGCACCATGGCAGGAACCAGCATTTCATACCAGAAGCGGGGTCCCAGAAAAAGATCGTGAAAATGATATAAAAAATATCCGCCACCCTGCAGAAATATGCAGGTGAGCAGAAGATATTCCAGGTTGTTTTTCCCTTTTTTTAATAACCAGCAAGCTCCGAGCCATACTGCTCCAAAAGAGAGCGGAAGAAGCCATTCATTTAAGGAAAAGATGTTAGCCCACTGCCTGGAAATCGCTTCGTGCATCGTGTAGGTATATTCTCCATTTTCCAGTAAACCCAGCTGATGTATTTCTGGATCCTGAAGGATATAGCCTATAATCCAGGGTGAACCTGTAGTATGAAAGTTAAAATAACCGAGGAAAAGTAAAAAGGGTATTACTCCGACAGAAAAGGCGGCCAGACCTTTCACAAATACATGTCTGTTTCTGACTGCCACTAAAGTCACAAAAGCCATGAAACCGTATATAAGGGCATTCATAGGACGGGTAATGAGTATACCTCCCAGCGCTGCTCCAGCTATCAAAGAGGAAAAGGGGGTTTTATTTTTCCAGTACGTGAACAGGCAGTACAGCATAACAGTCAACAGAAAGAGTGATAAAGTGTGGTTCATTCCTTCCACCGACATAACAATCCAGAAGGGAGAAAACAGGAGTAAAAGTACAGCCAATCGACCTGATCCCTTTTCATCAACAAGATTTCCCATTCTTCTCAGGACAGGTACAGTTAAGGCTCCTGCCAGGGGACCTGCAAGATGAACAATGTTGAGCAGCTGAAAGGGATAGAGAAAAAGAGTAAAGCCAGGCGGATACTGGGAATAGATGCGGCTGTTGGTAATACCGTTGATAAAATGCACAATATCTTTTCCGGACAAAGGGTTTTCCAGAAACCATTGTCCCGAGACAAAAATACGGGCATGAGCTATCTGAGAATTGGTATCACTGACTATAGAAATATCAGAGAAGAATATATGCTTCAGAGTGACTAAAAAAATAAATGCTCCCGTCGTTGCAATAAGGTCAAACCACCTATCAGGAATAGTGTAAAAAAGAAAATAAAAGGGCTTTGCAAAACGGCTTTTCCCCTTTCGGTTAAATAAGAGAATATATAACAATACAGCCAGCAGGCCTAAACTGATCAGGATGTATAAAAAAATGCTGCTATAATCGGTGAATCCAACAAAAGACAGAAAAAAATACAGAAGCATGAGAAAGAGGAATAAAATGCGGCAGGGTGTTTTATTGGATATAGAGCAAATAAATTTCGGATAGCCCTTTCGTTGATCGCGCATGTAATAAAAAGTAACAAGGAAAACAATCACCAGTATATGTGCCAGCAGGTGAGAAAGTGGTGGAATAGTCCAGAGATAGGCGTCTATCATAATGGCATTAGGATACAGAGACCCGGTAAAAAGGAGGCCCAGAGCAAAAATTGCTACCATGAAAATAAAAAGGATACATCGACGCGAGAAAAACCAGTGCATACCAGACTCCCAAAACAGTGCTTTGATGACTCTAAAAATCTTATTAAATAAATGTTAAATTGCCAAGATATATTTATAAGGTCTACAGAGGATAAAATCAGAAGAAAAAATCAATCCGGAATAAGATTGTATCACGGAAAGTCAAACCAGAATACAGTAGTCAGAATGGGACATAAAAGAAAAGAATAAGAATGTATCACGCAAAGTCACGCTCGCAAAGCCGCAAAGCCATACCACGGAAAAAGAAATAGGGAAAGAAAGCAAAGACCGCAGATGAAAAGAAAGATCGCCAAGCAGAGAAATATTTAGGGGGAAGAAAAACATACCAGAAAAAGAGATTTTAGGGAGCCAGGATAGAACAGAATTACAGAAATAATAAAACCATACCACAGAATAAGCCAATTTGGTATCGATAGTCAGGGGAGTTCCTTATGCCAGCGCAGACGACGGAGCCAGAGTAAGGGCAACAAGAGGACTTACACGGACTGACATGGACTGACAGGGACAGGATGGACAGAA
>PWGE01000402.1 GCA_003554345.1 Candidatus Sumerlaeota bacterium
AGAAGAACTGGGATTTGATGGGTTTCGGCATGATGCTGTTAAACACATACCTCATTTATTCTGGCAGGAATTAACTTCTTCTCTGAGAACAAAAGAACTGAAAGAGAACAGGACTTTGTATCAAATCGGGGAAACCATTGATAGCAGAAGGCGTATTAAGGATTATACTCATTATGGAGAACTGGATGGACAGTTTGATTTTCCCCTTTACTGGACAATTCGGGATGCCTTTGCCTGGGAAAATATCCCACTCAGCGAGCTGGCACATTCCTATCAACTTTCCAGGAAGGTATATGATTATGATAGCCTTATGGGGGTGTTTTTAGGGAATCATGATTTCCCGCGCTTTATTGCCTATTGTGATTTTATTGATCCTGATCTTGCAGGGGAGGCTGATGAACTTTTCTGGGAAGAACCAGACCGCTGCCTGGAAAATCCTGAAACTAGTTATCAGAAGATGCGTAATGCATTTGGCTTTCTTTTTACTCTTAATGGTATTCCTCTTATATATTATGGTGATGAAATAGGTCTGATGGGTATGGATGATCCCGATAACCGGAGGATGATGTCCTTTGATTGGAATAAATTAGAAGAGGAAATGTTTGAGTGGGTGAAAACGCTTATAGATGTACGCCGTCAGAATCCTGCACTCTGGCTTGGAGAATTTACCCCTGTCACATTAGAAGATGATTTGCTGGTTTACCGAAAAGATTATTTTGGTAATCATGTGCTGGTTATACTCAATCGTTTTGATAGTTCTGAACAAGTGGAAATATCTTTACCGGTAAGGAAGTTAAAGAATCTGCTGGGAGATGAAAGATGGGAAATAAACAGCCGACCTTTTTCGATACGTGTAGATCCCCGTCAACCAGCACTTTTCCTCGTGGAATATGAATGATTTCATGAAAAAATTGAAAAGAAATGAGCAAGTATACAAAAAAGACTTGTAATGTTTGAAAAAAAGCGGTATGATATATGGTTATGAAGATATGAAAAAGAGGAGGAAAAAAATGGAAAAAAGAGGCTTTACCCTGATTGAGCTTTTGATTGTGGTTGCTATTATTGCCATTCTGGCGGCTATTGCAATTCCGAACTTCCTGCAGGCACAGACCCGGGCCAAGGTTTCGCGTGTGAGATCAGATCTACGAACTGTTGCTACTGGGTTGGAATCCTATTATGTGGATCACAATACGTATCCCCACGATTACCGTAGTGAAGGTGATAGCTATCCATATTATCCTACAGGATTATGGGCACTTTCCACTCCTATTGCTTACGTTTCAGAAGGTAAATTTTTTGATCCTTTTTCAATCCCTGATCCAGAAAGCCCTCCAGCCTTTGGTGATTATTTATATACTTATCTTGCCCTTACTGATGACCATGATGAATCAGGTTTATATTCAATCCAGTTGTATGGTGGAGACTGGTACAATCCCAGTGAGGAAGAATTGAGAAATTCAGCTCATTGGTGGGTTTTGAAAAGTGCAGGTCCTGATGGATCAATACAATGGCCGGATGAGTATCAACCCTTTGGTTGGGAGTATATGTATGATGTGCCTTTGCATGGTGATCCAGATGTTATGAGAAATGCCATCTATGATCCTACAAATGGTACCGTGAGCTTTGGAATGATTTATCGGGCTGGTGGAGATACCGGTAATCCAGTTTATCCTGTTATCCAGGCTAGCCAGTAATCAGTTCGGATTGATTTTTCAGACCTGTTTGAAAATCAGCGGGCATATCCCGTGATATGCCCGCTATTTATTTGCTAAAAAACAATTTCCCCTTTGATTTGATGTATTTTTTCAATAAACAGCTAAAATCTAATAGAACCCCTTCCCAGGCTCGTGCCATTTATATATAATTTGAAAAAAGGCTAAAATTTGATAAGATAAAGTTAACATGATTCTTGATTTTTTTACTTCTCAAAGGAGGAACTATTGATGAGTAAAAATAATGCAGAAGAAAAAAAAGAACAAAATATTATGGACAGGAGAACATCTGCTAAATGGAAAGACTGGCGCTGGCAGATACGACATACTATTAAAGATATTGATACATTTGAAAAGTTGCTCGGTATTACGTTTGAGCCTGAAGAAAAAGAGAAGCTCAAAGAGACCCTTACCAAGTTTCCCCTTTCTATTACTCCTTATTATCTTTCACTGATTGATGCTGATGATTTTCGTAATGATCCGGTATACAAACAGGCGTTTCCTTCTCCCAGTGAACTGATTATGCATAAATATGATATGCTCGATCCACTGGCAGAGGACCAGGATAGTCCTGCACCTGGTATTACTCACCGTTATCCGGACAGGGTTCTTTTCCATGTCAGTAACGTTTGCTCCATGTACTGTCGACATTGTACCCGCAAAAGGAAAGTGGGAGATGTGGATTATGTTCCCAAGAAGGAAACTATCACTCAGGGGCTGGATTACATCCGTAATACGCCGATAGTCAGAGATGTCCTTCTTTCCGGAGGCGATCCTTTTCTGCTTTCGGATGGGTATCTGGAGTGGATTCTGGCTGAATTGAGAAAAATCAAGCATGTGGAAATTATCAGAATTGGAACCCGTACTCCGGTTGTTTTACCATATAGAATTACAGATGAGCTGGTCCAGATGCTCAAAAAATATAAGCCTATCTGGGTGAATACTCATTTTAATCACCCCAAAGAAATTACACCTACCTCACAAAAAGCCCTGGCAAAACTGGCAGATGCCGGAATGCCGCTGGGCAATCAGTCAGTTCTGCTGGCGAATGTGAATGACTGTCCTCGTATTATGAGGAGGTTGGTTCATAAACTGGTGTATAACAGGGTGCGTCCCTATTATCTGTACCAATGTGATCTTTCAGAAGGACTTGCCCATTTTCGCACTCCCGTAGGTAAAGGTATTGAGATTATGGAGAGTTTGATCGGGCATACCAGCGGCTTGGCTGTTCCTACTTATGTGATAGATGCTCCTGGTGGAGGGGG
>PWGE01000372.1 GCA_003554345.1 Candidatus Sumerlaeota bacterium
TCTATAAAAGGTTGAAGGGTCTCATAAAAATGAGGATGGGTGATGATGACGTAATCAATCTGGCGCCCTTCTTCTCGTAAATTACCGGGTCTTACCTTCGTGAGAGATGGTTTTTTAAAGCCGCTTGTATCACCATATATTAAAGTCTCGTTTGAAGGGAAATTCGCAGTGAATTCATATGTTTCATCGCTTCGTTCTATGTCGTCGGAGAGGGTCAAAAAGAGACTGTCTTTGAATTCATGAGGTCTGTCATAAGTATAGAGTTTTACGTCAGCATTATCTCCACCTGGAGAGTGGATAACAGTAAAAGGAGTTCCCAGAAAATCTTCAGCAGGTTTCTCCACTCCTAACTGTTCCAGGCGGGACCGCAGTATACCACGAAACAGTGACTCGCCCTGATAATCGCCGGAGGTAACAACAAACATGATGTGTTCCTCCTGCAGGTTTCGTATAGCCTGGTGAATTCGTCCATCCAGATGGATTATTCGTTCGTCACTCATGTCCGGTCCCATGTGCAGAGTCTGTATTATGCGGTTTTCTGCAGGATTGAATGTGAGGAAAAAAACTCCCTTTCTGTCTTCTTCCCATTCTGCTTCATTGATATTAAGAAAAGCCCAGGGGTCATCAAAACGATGTGAATCTGCGGTGGCGAGTATTTTTACGTTGTTGATACCATACTCTTCAAGAAAATCAGGTGTTGTGTAGGAAAAGTCATATAAAAAATCGTTTTCACCTTCCATCTGGTAAAGAGCTTGTTGTTTTTTATTGAAAAGGAAAAAATTGGTATTTGGTTTCTGAAAGCTAAAATAGTTTTGTTCCCAAATGGTCTGGAATTCCACATAATTTTGTTCATCCAGGATTTCTAAGGGATAATGCACGTAAAATCTATCAATATAGATATTCTTAGGGACATTTCCGGTGGATTCAAATACCAGCCTGTTCGTCTGGCGTGGATTTACCTTCCCTCTAAAGGGTACGCTGAACTCAATATATCCATCGTGAATATCATCTTCTTCAAGCTCGACCTGTTCATCATTGATGTATATCCTGTCTTCTAGAATAGAAACAGGCCGGGTTTCCTGAGGATACGCAAGATAGATCTTGAACTGTATATCTGCCTCATCCTGTTTTTCTACCGGCAGACGCCTTACAAAATCGGGGACTTCAAACTCCAGGTGGCGGGTACTTCCCCTGGGTACTTCTTCCCAATACCACCCGTCCTCAATATTCAGGCTGGGATCCCATTCGTGACGGGCTTGATAGGATCGGGATGTGAAAATGGCGTCTGCAGGTTGATCGGTGGTATCATTATTATCCTGAGGGGGTATGTTGTCCCATCGGGCATGTTCTCCTTCTCCATATCCCAGAAAGTATTCTCCCCTGGTGGTGTAAATGTTGTCCTGTTCCGCTTTTTCTCCGTAAAAGAGAATATAATCTTCAAAACGAAAAGTATCATCCTCTGCAGTGTGAACGTGAATGGGGATTTCCTCTCCATTATGGACAAGATAAAAGTTGGAAGGGTCGAGATTGTGAAATTCTTCCCCCCAGGCCCGGTATAATTCATATCCCATAATACGGTTTATACCGGTTCGATAAACAGTTGTTTGAAAGAATTGATGTTCAGGATACATGGAAGGAGACCATGAGACGTCTTCAAAGTCAAAGGCAGGGTTATAACGGGGATCCTGTAATATATCGTCAAGCTGGTCGTTATTGAGAAAGAGCAGTTGATACATGCGCCGAAAGCTATCGGCTTCTTCGTAGTTAGAAGTAGGAATATCTGCTTCTGATATGTCCACTCTCAAAGTCAGAGATTGAATAATTCCCTGAAATTGGATGGGTTCAGCTTCAGGCTCTCTGTAATTGACGTTTCGATAGGGCTGGATGTTGATTCCGATAGGATAGACGGAACGAAACCAGCCTTGTTGTTCAACTTCAACAAAATCAGAGATGTGGTGACGGAAACCTCTTGCATACCGGCCATCATCTTCTGCTGTTATGGTGTCAATATGTTCCTGACGTCTGTGAATATCTACAACGTACTCAATATAGTCCAGGTCAAAATTTTTATCAGGAACGGCAAGCATGACCCGGTAGAGGTCTTCATAAGAGGGGTCCTCGGGTGCGTCCCACCTTATTATGAGCTCATCTTCAGTGGCTTCTACCAGCGAAAAACCGTTTTCTTCATACCGCATTTCCTGGTACTCTGCATATTCAACAGCACCTGCATGAAAAATATAGCATAACAGGGGGATTATAAAGAGAATTTTTCTTATTGTCATGGCATTATCCTTTAGCAGTTCACTCTATGTAAAAGTAAAGTTGATTATAAAATAAATTAACAAGAAATCTATTGTAAAAACGGCTTTCTTTCATGGTGGTAGAGGTGTTCATACGGTAGAAAAAGTGAAGAGGTTTATTGCCCGAAAAAACTTTCATAAAAAAAGCCGGCAGAAAAAGTTTCAATCCTTAGCCTGTGCTCAACACCGTTTTAGTGTGAAATAATAGAGAATATACTGCTTGGTGCCGCTCGTTGCCAGAAAAATAGTGTCTTATCATGGTATTTTTCATTTAGTGACTTAGTAATGTTACTTTCTCTATTTTCAGGAAAGATTCCTTATATCGACATCGGCGCCACCGTTGAGAAAAGACAAAGCAAGAGGACTGATATGGACAATATGCACAGAAATACAACAGGATCGATCTGATAAATCAGCCGGATCTGTCTTCGTCAGGAAAATGCGATTTTTCAGCTGACTATTGACTGCTAGAAATTATTTTAGAAGAGGTCCTCACGCCAACTGAGAAGTTAGCGCCACCAATCATGAATCCTCCATAGGCGGACTTTCAGAATAAGAACAAGATGCCGATTCCGCCAGAGTGAACTGTAAGTCGGGAATCGGCGCTCTCAGGAAAGCAGAAATACACTCATGAAGTGCAAGTTATTTTATCAACGTGTATTATATTTTGAAGGGTTTTATTTTCAGAAAAGCTTTTGATGAGAAAATAAAGAAAATGGTGCCGGGACCGGGATTTGAACCCGGACGGGGAAAACCCCACTACCCCCTCAAGATAGCGTGTCTGCCAGTTCCACCATCCCGGCAAAGGGTTTAAATTCGAATATTATTAAACAATATTTTACCTGTTTGTCAATCAGTTCCAGGAATAAATGGGCGTTCAGTTTCGAGTTCGAGATAACCTGGAACCTACATTTCCCCATGCTTCCTGAAAAGCGTGTTAAAAAAAAACTGCGGACTTCAAAAAGAAATCCGCAGTTTTTTTTATCTCAAACAATTATTAGTAGTACAGTTCCCAGTAATCAGAAAAGCTGGCCTCTTCTGCGGGTTCAATCAGACTGAACTTCACCGCATCAGCCATGACAACTCCATCGCCAGAATTGTCGATAGTTACCCTTCCTTCAGAATCTTCTTCATAAAACCAGCTTCCCAGTAAATTCCAGTTTGAGCCGTTCTGTCGCTGGTTTACATGGATTTCTTCTATACCTTCAGAGCTGTGAATCCGGTACCGGGCATTTGTAGCACGGTTTGTTCCTTGAACCCACCAGCTGTACACTTCATATATTCCGGATTCAGGCATGTCCATGAAAAAACTGAAAGTGTAAGAACCATCGCCGGCAAAAGCAAAGTGGTAATCTTCTTCCCATGGTGTGGGATAATCACCGACTTGCCAGCTGCCTGTCATGGAAGTATTTGCTGTATCACGATTATTAATGATATGTTCTGCATAACCAGACCCTGTCCAGACAAATTTAACAGCATCTGCGCTGAGTACTTCGCCGGCACCAGCGGTATTAACCAGCTGCACATATCCGTTATCTCCGGCTTCAAAAACGAAATTGCCGAGAAGCTCCCATTCACCGCCACCGGTTTGCTGGTCAACAGTTACAGAATGGCTTCCCTCGAAGTCATTGACAGTGTATTCTACCGACGACGGACGATTTGTGTCGGCAGTATACCAGGCATAGATCTTGTACTGTCCCGTCATTTCCAGGTCGGGGCGCCAGGTAATGCTACCGTCGTTTTCACCGCCGTCAATAGTCAGGCTGCTGGTATTAAAATAGCCGGCATCGGTTGAAACTTCCCAGTTACCTGTAATAGTACACTCTCCATCTGTATGGTCTATTATATAAGCAGGAATAACAAGCATAGCTGTAACCCCACCTCTTTCGTTACCATCAGAAGGTACGTTAACGACCTGTCCATCGACCCAGGCGGTGGTGGAGCCTCCTCCATCAAAATTAATGCCGTGGTCACAACCAAGGTCAAGCAGCAGGTTCGCCTGCTCTTCCCAGGTCATTCCCACGCTGCCTCCGGCATCACGACCGTCGACTGTCACTAAATAGACAACATTGTCAGCATCAGACCAGCCCATCATGGTTCGCGGCTCACGTCCCTCATCACTGCTCCAACGAGGTTGTCCTGTTTTGACACCATCTTCAAGTAAGGTTGGCCTTCCCCCCAGGGCGTGAAGTATATCTGTCCATTGCGGATCGTCCGGGTCTGCATCCCAATCCGTTCCAATCAGCGTCTGGAGCATGGTATTGTCATGCTTAATTCCCCAAACCGGTCGTTCACCTCTTCGGTTTGGTGCCAGTAATTCACCGTCTATCTTACAGTATTCTGTCGATTGCCCGTAATAATCTTCTGCCGGATGATCTGAACCGGGAGGCCAGATACCAAAAAAAGTTCCGTTCGTAGCAGCAATAGCATTTGCTTCCATTGCCAGAAAACTTGGCCGAAAAAAATGTTCTTCCCGTTCCCGATGATCCGGACGAAGCTGAATATTCCGATTGTCCAGATCAACACGGATAATGTTAATATTCCAGCTGGGACTGGCATGCGTGGCTTGCTGCCAGGTCGTCCCGGGTCCGATCTCTTCCGGAGTTTCGTAAACCATGTCGGGATAATTTAATGCTCCAAGCACTCCGGGTGATAATAACAGGCAAAGTGAAAACACAAGTAATGGAAAGAATATAGCTCTTCCCTCCCTGAAACCAGAATAGTTGCTCATAAAATCCCCTCCCTTTTTATTTTAGATAAGTGGTTTTCTCCTGAAAAGTAAACCATAGAAATTTGAATCTTCAAATAGATAGCAATGATTAATAGATATCATTATACGATTTGTATCGAATACTCTGGTATGGCGTGTTTTTTGACGTAAAGCCCTCTTTTATTGGCGTTGTATTTTAAAGTGAAAAAGAGGAATGCGGGCTATTGCTTCTTGTGGCCTCATTCATGACGATTTTCAATAGAAATACCGGTCTGAAATGGTTGTTTCATCCGTGATGGTTATATTGAGAGAGTCTGTTTGAGTATTGCCGTTTTCCGTATAAGAAGCGTTGAGCACGCCTTCTCCTGCATCCTCAAAGGTTGTGACAGGCCCATGGCTGTCAATTTCTGCCGGACGATTTGCAGAACTGATTTCCCGGTATATTAAGATATCGTCGTAATGAACTGTGAGATTATCGGGTGAAGATAATCCTGAACCCGGTCGTATAGCATTACCTCCTGTAACAGGAACGTCATATGAACCTTTGAAAGGCAGGCTGTCATCTACGTAAAATTTCACCTGCGAACCTGGACCTGTAAACTTTAATGCAGATACGAGAGGCATCGGTTTTGTTTAACCGATGCCTCATGATTTTTGAAATGTCAGTAAAGATGCCAGTCTTCTATGGAAGACGGAGGTACCGTAACGCCTAATTCTCCGCCAACTGTGACACCTTCTTCCGTATAGACGGCACCCACTTCGTATTCTTCGTCCTGACTGTTACCGGAACCGGTAAATATTTGATAAGGACCGCTGGAGAAAGAGGAAGGAGCATTATTATTATTATCGTGAACCAATAGAGTCCCTTCAGGAGTGATTTCTATGTGTGGTTTTCTGCCTGCGGTAATAGCGCTGTAATGAAATTCATGCTCGCTGCTCGATTCCAGACCGGATCCCAGGCGAATGGAGTTCCAGCCGCTTTCAGGGACGGTGTGATTATCCTCATGTACCTGTGTTCCGTTCACATAAAATTGAACGAAATTGGGATACTCCAGGTGAATTTCGACAAAATGCCATCCTCTCTGGCGAACCATGGTGGTTTCATCCCATCCCTGTTCGTGCTCAGAACTACCTCCTTCCAGTATACGAATATTGTATGTATCGGAATCAGGCGTTCGATGAACGCCGAAAGCAAGAAGATTTTCCAGTTCGCCCGCTCCCCAGGAGCCTTCACTAAACGCGGCAAAACTGATAAAATTTCGAATATTGGTTGCCGTGGGATGGGCATCATGCATCCAGAAGGTAAAGACCACAGGTTGATCTTCATTGACAACGAGAGGTTGGGGAAGGTTGTAAATCTGTGCCCGCTGTTCCTGGTCCTGCATAACACTCTTTCCTCTGCCAAGGGGTGGTTGAAAGGACGCGTTAAGGATTAACGGATCCATTTCTTCGGATATAAGCGGCCAGGATTGAGTGAATTCCTGCTGGGTATCATACGCCGAAAAATCATCATGAAAATCATCTTTTCCGTGTACTATCCAGCGGTCGGGATTGACTGCTTCGCTGGTATCATCGCTGTAATGGGCGATACATGTATATTCGTACTGTGCACCTCGTTCCAGTTCGGTCTCTCCCTCGATTGTGAGATGGGTTAACATAACTTCCAGATCAAGAATGGTAATATTCCTGGATGCTGTTTCAGTAACTCCATTATCAGTAAAGGAGGCGCTTAAGATACCTTCAAGGGGAATATCTTCAGTGGTTAATTCTCCATCTGAACTTATCTGGGCGGGCGGTTGAGAAGTATCTGTTTCCTTGTAAATAACGAGATCATCGTAATAGACGTTAAATTCATGAGTGGACGAAAGTTCTGATCCGAGACGTATGGTGTTCCATCCTGTATCAGGAACGTCATAAGGACCATCATATGCTAAGGTATCGTCAACATAAAACTCCACATCAGAAGAAAGGATACGGATGGTCATTTTTCTCCATCCGGTGGAGCGATCTATGCTGGTGGCTACCCAGTCGTCTTCCCTACATAGAGTTCGGGCTTTGTATTCAGGACCGCTGGGGTCATTATGTATTCCAAGTGCGAGCATATTTTCGAGGTCGCCTTCTCCCCAGGCTCCGCCGCTCCAGGAAGCCAGGCTGATAAAATGCCGGGCATTGGTCAGGTCGGGTTCGCTGTCATACATCCAGAATTCAATGACCAGCGGCATATCATCACTGCCCTGGTAGCTGTCCTCTAAGGCATAGTAGTTGGCTCGTAAATCATCATCCTGCATGGCGCTCTGCGTGCTGCGGACTTCCTCTGTGGAAAGGTGTAAACTTCCATCGCTGTGAGGCTCCCAGGCAGATTCAAAGGCTGACTGGTCGGCGTAAGCGGTAAAATCTTCAGAGAAAATATCGATTGTGTCTGGAACATCTAAATCCAGATCCCAGTCAACTGAGACCTCTTCATCGGTTCCGTCGCTGTAAAAAGCGCGGGCTGTATACTGATAGCTTCCGTTGAGGCTCAGGTCGGAAGGACCTTCTATCTGCAGGGCAGTCAGCTCAGGTTCTACTGTATAAGTGCCGCTGGTTTCAGGTGAGTCGTCCCAGTCCTCATGCGTGGCATATGCCCTGATTTCTTTCGTAGTGTACATGGGTACAGTAACAAGGATGGATTCTCCGGGTTCTCCGGAAAGAGCAGTTTCGCTGTCAGCAGGATCAGAACCATCGGTGGTATAGTGGATGACTGCCTCAGATGTGGGGCAACTTATCAGAACATCCTGGGGCGTTGAATACATCCCTGGTGACGGATCAAACACCGGAGCGGCAACACTTTCGATTTCGGTTAATCTGATCTGGTCGATGGCGAAGGCATTTGCTGTTTCTCCTGAAGTCATTCCGTCAATTCGTATACGAATTGAATCACCGCTGGATAAATCAATCACACCGGTTTCTTCATATTGCCAGCTATCAACTGTCGATGTTTGCAAAGGTGTCTGGTCCAGAAGATCTTCATCCCGATAGACTTCAAAGTCTAAAGAATTGTCGATAGGATTATCTTTGTGACCATTCATGTAGTGAAAGGAAATAAAATAGGAACCGTCCTTTGGGGTAACATTTTCAAACTCAGCCTCAGTTATGGAACCCCAGGCACTGGCAGTCATTTCCAGGTACTGGTCTGTTTCTTCAGCGCCGCCGCTTGTAATCAGGGAAATATCATTGTATCCGTAATCTTCTCCGCCGCTCTGCCAGCGCGTCTTTAAGTCATTGGTATCTGTATACGACTCAAAGTCTTCGATCATTATTTCGTAGGATTCTCCCAGAATGACAGTTTGACTGGTACTACGGGTGGTGGGTTCTTCGTTGTATGTCGCCGATAAACGGATATTTGCGGCAGTATCGTAGGTCGTCAATGCACCATTTTCGCTGATCTGGGCGATACTGGAATCGGGAGCGGCTTCGGTATACACCTTTATATCATCGTAATACACTTCGAACTCATCGGTGGAAGTGAGTCCCGAACCCAGGCGTATACTATTCCAGCCGTTTGCTGGCGGTTCGTAATCATCCGTGTAAGCGAGTTCCTCATCAACGTAATATTCCACTTCTTCTGAAAGAATACGAACCTTCATGTTTCGCCAGCCGGCACTGCGGGGTATGGTTGTTCCTGCCCAATCTGAACCGCCCTCTACGGTTCGTATCTTGTAGTAATCGGCACTTTCATGGGGAGTATTATAGATTCCCATGGCGACCAGGTTTTCCAGTTCGCCGCTTCCCCACTCATTGCCTTCCCAGGCTGCCAGGCTGATAAAATGCCGGGCATTGGTCAGAGAGGGTTCGCTGTCATACATCCAGAATTCCAGGACGAGCGGTTCACTGTCTGTTCCGTGATAACCTTCTTCCAGGTTTTTAACACTGGCGTGGGCGGTATGATCTTGTTTTACACTGTGTCCTTCACCCGAGGAATGGGACTCATCATCAGTAAGTGTCAAACCATCACCCTCAAGAGGCGTCCAAACTGCTTCGAACATCTGTTGAGACGTATAGGAATCGAATGTTTCATGAAGATAAGGTTCCATTGTCAGTGACCAATCGGGCGTTACAATGGCAGTGGAGCCGTCATTATAGATAGCGTTTGCTTCGTATTGATAGGTGGTATTAAAGGGAAGAGCGACCGGTCCACTGATCTCTATGCGGTTTAAGTGATGCATGGTTACTGTTGTTGTTGAGGATGGGGCAGACTCGGTTTGAGTGTCTGCACAGCGAGCCAGAGCCTGTATTTCATAGACTCCACCTTCTGTCCAGGTCCTGGAGGCGCTGGTACTGGCGGTCCACCCTTCGGTGGTTCCGTCGTCCCAATCATAGAAGTATTCTACATCTGCGCCACAGGAACATTCCGCGCCACCCGTGGAATAAGTATGAGCCTGGTGGGTTTGTCCGGTCAGTGTCCCGCTTAGAGCCTGAGGAGTGCTCACCACACATACAGGCGCTGAGGTTTCTTCCAGGTAATATTCTGCAAACCAGCCGGTAGTGCCGCATTCGTATAGTTCTACGTACCACCAGTTATTGTTTGTCCGGTATATTCCATTATCATCATGGGATTGTACCTGGGCGATGGTATGTAGGGAAGCTCCTGTTATAACATCATAATCAGTTCCCGGTCCTTCGCGCAAATTCAGATTGGGATCGGCGGTTGTCTGAACCCAGTCTCCTGTATCAAATTCCGTCGATTTTGGAGGATCCGGGGTGGTACCATACCAGTCACAGGCAGCATGAAAATGTGCCTGGGCAATGAGTTCCCTTCCGCTTTCAAGGTAATGGAAGTTATAATTTTCATAATCATTTGAATGAAAATACCATTCGGGAAGAGCAATCGGCATGTGCGTCCATTCTCTGATAATCCCGAAATGAAATCCGCGCCCTGCGTCCAGGCACTCTTTTATGCCCGGCCATCTTATGTTATCATGAACATCACTCTGGGCGCGATCCATTATAGCAATACCCCAGTTCCTGCTTGTGGTCGGATAGGGGTTTTGAGAACAGTAGTACACTTCAAAGCCTTCGGCAGCGGCTGGGCCTGCATTACTGTGAATACTGATTGCTAAATCCAGGTCCCAGCTGTTCAGCAGGTTACGCCGGTGAGCAATAGAATGATCCGTACCGTCAGTACGGGTTCGCGGCGCCCAGGCGCCGGCGTCTTCCATGAGTTCTTTGGTACGGTTGGCGTTTAAGCGCACCCATGTCCCTTCAGAAATATAGACGCCCTGATTGACGCCGTCTCCGTGTCCCGGATCCAGTCCTATTCTTCGCCCCTCCAATGGTTGAGCGTAAAGAAGGGGAAGGAAATAAAACAGAACCATGAAAAATGTCCAGAGTAAAAGTTTTGATGTATAATTCTTTTTTAACCCTCTCATCATTATTTCCTCCCTTTCTTCGAATCATCCATAAAGTCGACTTCAAGCATGTAGATACTGCCCGAGAAAATATCCTCGGCTACTATCCTGCTGCCATCCGGCGACCAGGAGGGATTCTGGAGGGCAACGCCTTCCTCAAAGGTTATCCGCTGACGATTTGTACCGTCTGCGCGAATAATGAACAATTCCGACTGGAAAATATAATGTCCATCATCGATGGTAACCTCGTAAACCAGCCATTCACTATCGGGAGACCAGGCAAAACCAGTGCCTTCACCCACTTCGAACTGGGTGTCTCTTTCCAGGTCGTAAACCATTCCTCCGCCCGGCTCGACGGCACTCGTCAGGTATACAACCCTTTTTCCGTCCGGAGACATGACCTCCGCTCCGGCAACTTCACCGACAGATACTTTTTGGGATTTTCTGGCACCGTAGGATTTGAGGTATACGGCTCCTTCGCCGCTGATAACGTCTGAATAGGCCATGGTGACTTTTCTGTCTTCAAGGGATCTGACTCCTTCTACTTCGCGAATAGTTCTGCTGTCTATGCTCCTATCCCGCATAAAAACCAGAGAATCTTTCTCCCTGGTGATAATGGGGGTTCTCACGATTTCGTTTTCTTTTCCCTGGTAAATGGGTTGTACTTCCCCGGATTCCAGGTCATACTTTTGTATGGAATAGTTTACATCCCTTGTTTTATTGAAATCAACTGTTCGAAAGTAAACGGCATCCCTGTCGGAGACATAGGGTCTCCAGCTTGCAAGGTTGGCATCGCTGATCTTACGCAATTCATTGCCGTCAATGTCACCTATCCAGATTCCTCTATAGCCCGGACTGCTTACAAGAATATTGTCACCATCTGCGGTAAATACCGGTGCAATATACCTGTCTTCCAGTATTTTGTCTTTGCTTCGAACCTGGAATAAAGGTTCTTCCGGCGGTTTCTGATACTGAGGGTCACTCAATAAAGGAGACTCGCGCATTTCGTGATATTCGCAGGGTTCCGGTGGTCCACTTTCCTGAGAATCATCACAACAAGAACAACCTTCGTCTGTCTGTGCATGTGATGAATGAGTGGTACCATCATTATTGTTGTTCTCAACCTCAGCACTTCTTTCTGTTTCCTGGTACCCGGAATTGTGAAGAAGAGATTCTTCCTGCTGTTCATTGTTATGAGGGGAAGGTTCTTCTGCGATAACATTGTGTAGCGGCATAAAACAAAATACCGCTATAATAAAAAAAATAATTTTTATTAACATGAAAATCTCCTTTCTAAAAAATTATTAAAGAATTTAAATATTTCCTGTTTATTGTGAAATCTATTGAAAATAATTTTAACCGAAAAGAAAAGGAGTGCAAGTTGCAATTATATTAAAATATTATTTTTATCCAGCTAAGAACTGTTGCATCTTGCGTTTGAATTGTTTTGCTTAACTTTTCGTATTTTTTTAAAGTCAATAACTTACGTCAATGATTCGTCTTTTAAAAAAGTATCCTGCAAAATATATGGTAAAGAAGTGGTAAAAGTGAACAGTTATAATAAAAATTGGAGAGCTCAGGATAAGGAAGATGAAAACATGCCAGTAGAAAAACATAAATATATGAGTGGATTTGACGGTTGAAAAGATCTGGTAGAAGATTTTCTAATCAGATAATGCTTTTTTTTGAAGGAAAAGGCCATCTCTCGCTTTCCTGAAAAAGCGAGAGATGGAGGTCTTTGCATTTATTTTTTTATTTTAAGCGCCACTGTCAATATCTTTTTGGGTGAAAATTCCAGGGCAACTTCTTTTTGGTTTTTGATTGCCAGTTTTTTTAAGGGTTTTTCTTCCAGAGAAAGGAGTTGAGCTTCTTGCAGGGGATAAAAAGATTTGAGAGTATCTTTTTGAGAAGAGGAATGGGGATTAAAGAGACGAACCAGCAGGGTATTCCCGTCTTCTGATTGTTTTATGGCGGAACACACCACATTATCTGATGCAAAGGAAAGTAAACTTCTGGTTGTTTCTTCTGTTCCCTTTGTAGGAGCGGATTCAATAGCCTGGAGGGGCACAAGCTTTTTTTCCTTCACCTGAAAAATATCTGTCTGGTGCCAATAGCCGCTATGAGGATAGAGAGAGAAATTATAGACATGTTTACCCGGACATTGTGCTTTGGGAGTGGGGCGTTCAAAAGTGAATTTTCCGAAAGCTCTTAGAAGGGTGATAGCCACGGTGCGTAAAGTATCATCGATGACTTCATATTCCGTCAAACCATCGTTGATAACAGCAAACCCCTCCTCTCCGTCTGACATATCGACAAAATTCCACATGGGATGAGTGGGATATGGAGGCTCAATCCAATCTTCGGCGGGTGGCACTTCGATGGGCCTGGAAAGCACGTCGAATTGTCCTTCTGCAAATGAACGTTCTGCATTTTTGATTCCTGAGGGAAAAAGAACCCTGAGGCGGTGGTCTTTTGCCCTGTTTTCCAGTTCTATCTGTATATCGAGAGTGGGTGAGTGCTCCAGTAAAGTGACGAAAATGGTGACAGGTAAAGCGACTGTTTGAGGGGTGCGCTTATTCTCAGCTCTCTTTTGTGCCGGCACATAAAAGTCCAGGTCTATTCGCAGGGTGCCCTGTAAAGGACCTCTGTGTTCAATAGAAACCCGGGGTTCTTCACAATTATATGAATAAACAGGCTCTTCATTTTTCACACTGATTCTATTCCAGGGATCTCCAAATTCAGCGGTATCTTCCAGATAGCACAGCCTATCAAAGGTTCTTCCTGTGGCTTTTTCTCTTAACCACAGGGTGCCGTCAGGATTTACTTTGACCTGGTAAAATTCGTTTTCCATTTCGCGTGAGGTTTTCACAAGGTCACCGGGAACTTCCGGTTGAGA
>PWGE01000369.1 GCA_003554345.1 Candidatus Sumerlaeota bacterium
CCTTCTCCTCAGGAGCCTTGTCTATCTTGTCAAACGCCACAAACTGACCACTGCCCTTCAAGCTAAGCACCTTGGTAATAGCTGCGGTCAATGTGGTCTTGCCATGGTCAATATGGCCTATGGTACCTATATTAACGTGCGGCTTCTTGCGGTCAAACTTAGACTTTCCCATCTCTTACTCCCCTTACTTGATTTTTAGTATTTTGCAGAGCGGTTGTAACCTTATAAACCATCAGCCTGTAAAACAGACAGCCTGTGCTTGACGTCTGAAACACCCGGCAGATTGAGCCCGGATACAGCCTTTACCGTAACTGACGGAGAGCCTGTGGAAAATCTGCAGACCGACTGCTGATTTTCACGGCTTTCTTAACCGTCTTTGTATCTGTTCAGCACTTTCATGCAAAGCAGGGGGCAGCCCCGATAACACATTCATAGAGCTGACAGATACCTGTCTTTTAAATTTTGTTGCGCCTCTGGGACATCTGTCAGCAAAAAAGCCGGAAGACAGAAATTTGCTGCTGGGATGGAGCCCACGACCGGACTTGAACCGGTGACCTCTTCCTTACCAAGGAAGTGCTCTACCGACTGAGCTACGTGGGCCTGTATATGACATGCACACAAGTGGAGCGGGAAACGGGACTCGAACCCGCAACCCTCAGCTTGGAAGGCTGATGCTCTAGCCAATTGAGCTATTCCCGCCAGTCTTGTAGTCCAGCAACAGGTCTGTCCTGTCTCCTACAATAAAAAGGCCCGATTCAGTTGACTCCCGGCACAGTCCGGGCGTATATTTAAATCTGATCTTTTGTTTAAGTGGTGGAGGGAGGAGGATTCGAACCTCCGAAGGCTTACGCCGACAGATTTACAGTCTGTTCCCTTTGGCCACTTGGGTATCCCTCCGTGTGGAGCTGGCGATGGGACTTGAACCCGCAACCTGCTGATTACAAGTCAGCTGCTCTACCAATTGAGCTACGCCAGCCGCTTAAGAAATGAAACATATAATCTTGCTTGTTAAAATGCAACCCTTTTATCTTAATTTTTTAATTTTTTTTCCAAAGCCTTTTTCAAAAGGCACCAAACGCGGCTTGAGCCGCACAATCCACCGGGAAAATCTTGACCTCTGATCTTGAATCCCCAAATCCCCCAATCCCCAATCCCCAATACCTCAATCCCTCAATCCCCCAAATCCCCAAATCCCCAAATTACATCCCAAAACTTAAAACTTGTGCGAAGTGGACACCGCCTCCAGGCTGTCTTTGGCCGCCTTGTCCACTTTAGCGGCCAGCCGGGCATGAGCATCTTTTGCCGGGGATGGTTTGCTGCTCAAAACCACGGGCGTGCCCTTTTCAGCAGCATCGATGCTGGCCGGGTCAAGGGGAATGGAGCCAAGAAAGTCAATTCCGTACCTCGTCGCCAGCGCCCTGCCTCCTCCGGCCTTGAACAGGGCGATGTCTTTGCTGCAGTGCGGGCAGACCATGCCGCTCATGTTTTCCACCAGGCCCAGGATATTGGCTTTGGCGTACTGCAGAAAGTTGACCGCCTTGCGCACATCCGCCAGGGACACTTCCTGGGGCGTGGTGACCACAATGCACAGGGCGTCGGGAATGGTCTTGAGAACCGTCATGGGCTCATCGCCGGTTCCCGGAGGCGAGTCAACCACCAGGTAGTCCAGATCTCCCCACCGCACATTGGAGATAAACTGCCTGATAGCGGACGTCTTCATGGGGCCCTTCCAGAGTATGGCCTGGTCTGGGTCCTTCAGAAGAGATTCCATGGACATCACCGATAGACGCTCATTGTATCTTTTGGGCTCTATAAGGCTTTGATTGCCCACCTCAAGAAGTCCGGTGATTCCAAGGAGGCGGGGCACGCTTGGACCATGAATATCCACATCAAGAAGCCCGGTCCTGTTGCCTTCAGCGGCCAGTGCAGCTGCCAGATTGACCGCTACAGAACTCTTGCCCACCCCGCCTTTGCCGCTCATAATAAAAATCTTGTACCTGATCCTGGAAAGAACGGAACTTAAGAGCTCTTCCTGTGATCTGCTCTGGCGGGAATCTGCACTGTGCCCGGCCTCGCCCGGGTTACAACCTTGTCTGCCCTCCTGGATCATATCCGCCGACTCCTGAAATTATGCATTTTTCTGCAACATCCTTATTTCCCGCCTACCAGCCGAACTTGCCCACCAGGTCTACAAAGGCCACACTGCCCATATTTTCCCTTTTTATTTCCCCCCTGTCTTTAATAACACGCAGCAACTGCTGGTGCCTCTTGCTTTCACCCACCGGTATGACCAGTATTCCGGGATCATCAAGCTGTTCCATCAAAGGGGCGGGCACCTCAGGCCCTCCTGCGGTCACCAGGATACGGTCGAAAGGGGCCTGTTCGGGCCATCCTGCAGTCCCGTCATCCAGCTTGGTTTTCACATATAAATATTTCAGCTGGTTGAAACGCAGTCTGGCTGCCTGATAAAGGGCCTTGATCCTTTCCACAGTATAGACATCTGCTCCCATCTCCGCAAGGACTGCAGCCTGGTAGCCCGATCCGGTACCGATTTCCAGCACCTTCATTCCCGGCTTCACCTCGAGCATGGCGCTCATCATGGCCACCACGTAGGGCTGGGATATAGTCTGCCCATGGCCGATGGGCAGGGGATGGTCCGCATATGCCTGCGCCTGCAGGGCCTCGTCCACAAACATATGCCTGGGAACCCTGCGCATGGCCCGCAGCACTTCTTCATCCTTGATTCCACGGGCCTCTATCTGTTCCCGGACCATCTTTTCCCGGACTCTTTTAGGATCAACGCTCAATTTCTACACCACCGGACAGCAGTTTAATCGTAACCATTCAGGGGGCAGATACCGGCCAGGGGGACAGTCCCCGCGACACTTTTACTGCACAATATGAAAAGTACAGACGCAAAATTTTGTGAAGCTTCATAATCATCACTTAGCGGGGACAGTCCCCTGGCCTTGTGC
>PWGE01000026.1 GCA_003554345.1 Candidatus Sumerlaeota bacterium
ATTCATATTCAAGAACTTTTACGCATGGGGGCAAATATCCAGATGGCAGATAATATGGCGGCAGTAACAGGCGTTAAAAAGCTCAGTGGCGCGCCGGTTATGGCTTCTGACCTGAGAGCCAGTGCTACGCTTGTGCTGGCGGCTCTGGCAGCTCGAGGGGAGTCTGCTATCCTCAGAATCTATCATATTGACAGGGGTTATGAAAAGATAGAGGAGAAACTTCAAAAGCTGGGTGCCCGGATTCAGAGGCAGCAATGAAAGCCTTTGTTCTCTTTTTTCTTCGGAAGTTTTTCTGGGATTGTTATGATCACCTCTTTGTTGTCCTTTTCCTGAATTTTATATACACTCTTCTTTTGTTTCCTTTTTATGGGCTTTTACTGGCCTTTTTTAATCAGCTTCATATATTTTTTTTGGTTCTGGCTTTTCTCTATGGGGCCCTTATTTCGCCTTTATTTATGCCGCTGGTCGGTTTTTTACACCATGTCACCTTGCTGGAAGAACCTTCTCTGACAGTCTTTTGGGGTAAATGGCGTGAAATTTCCTGGAAAAAGTGCTGGTTCCTGCACCTGGTCTTTTTTGTGATGATAATATTGTTTTTTTTCAATGTTCAGTTTTATATGTATTATGTAGGAGAGTTTCCTTTTCTTGTGGCAGTACTGGTAATTTTCTTCTTCCTGGGGCTTTTTCTGGTAGCATGGTATGGAGTGTCAATGGTGTTTTTTTATGAGCAAGACTTTTCATGGAAGCGGTTGCGTACCCTGGCTGCCGTTATTATTGAATACGGAACCTTTCTGTTTCCCTGGATCATTTCCTGGCTTTTTATCGGAGTAGTGAGCTATATTGCCGTCCTTCCATTACTTCTTTTTTTTCCTGCTCCCTTTTTTCTTTTTATGACGACCTTCCTTTTTCTCGTTGAGAAAAATTATGAGTTGAAAGAGAAAGTGCTGCCTGCTGTTCGTACAAAAAAAGAGTTTTTACGGAGATATCATTACTCCCTGCGCGATTACTATGAGCGTCATGCTGATGAAGATGGTCACTACAGCCGGAGTCTGAAGGACCTGATAAGACCATGGAGAGGCTAAAATCAGTCGTTATCGATATAGGCAGAACACTGTCGGTTCTGTAGAAATTTCTGAATATAAGGATGCTCCGAAGCTTTGAGCTTGTCTGGAGAACCACAGAAAATAAGCTTGCCTTTATAAAGAACGCCGATTCTATCTGCTAAGTTCAGAGCACTTTCCAGATCATGAGTAACTACCACCGTGGTCTTGGAAAACTTTTTATTGGTGGTGTAAATAATTTCATCTACCTGGTGGGCTAATATGGGGTCCAGTCCTGAGGTGGGCTCGTCATACAGGACTATCCGGGAATTCAGGCACATAGAGCGGGTCAGAGCTACACGTTTTAACATACCACCGCTTAATTCTGACGGCATTTTTTCCATGTACTTTTCCAGACCCAGCAAACGGGCGTTCTTCATGACTACCTGCTGTACCTCTTCCTCGGTTTTGTAGAGGTGGAGTTCACGAAGGGGAAAAGCAATGTTATCGTAAACAGTCAGAGAATTGAAAAGGGCGGCATTCTGAAAAACCATTCCTACTTTTGTGCGAAAGGGGAGAAGTTCTTTTTCTGTCATTTCGGAAACAGCATGGCTTAATACGCTGATTTTTCCCCGGTCCGGTTTGATGAGTCCCAGGACATGCTTTAGAAGGACTGTTTTCCCGGTACCGCTTCCTCCCAGAAGTGTAAACAGTTCTCCTTCCTGGATTTGTAAGGACATATCAGCCAGAACAGTCTGGCTGCCAAAAGATTTGTAAACATTCTGAAATTCAATAATGGGTTTTTTCATCGTAACATAAAACTCGATAAAAAGTAATCAAATATCAGGATAACAATAAAGGCAATAACTACTGCTCTGGTGGTGAATTTACCAACACCTTCGGCTCCTTCTGAGGTCTTGAAACCCTGATGACATCCTATAAGACAGATTAATCCCCCAAAGACGGCGCCCTTTATCAACCCTTCCGCGACATCTGCAAAAATAACCATCTCTACAATGGAGCCTCTATACACTTCAAATGATACCCCCAGGTAGATGTAAGAGAGAATGCTGCCGGCAAGAATACCTACAATATTTGCAAAAAGAACCAGTACAGGTGTGACCAGTATTCCTGAAAGAATGCGAGGCAGAGTAAGAAAACGGATGGGATCTATACCCAGGGAACGAAGAGCATCGATTTCCTGATTGACTTTCATGGTTCCTATTTCAGCTGTAATGGCCGCTCCCACCTTTCCTGCCAGTAAGTAGGCGGTAAAGACGGGTGCTAATTCTTTGGTAAGGGTGAGGGTCACTATGGCGCCTATAAATCTTTCTGAGGCTACCTTCTGGAGCTGAAATCCCATTTGCAACGTGATAACCATTCCCACAAAGCCTCCTAAAATGCATACCATGGGAATAGACTCATGGCCTATCAGGAGAAGTTGACGATATAAGCGCCTGCGGGAACGGGCAAAACGAAACTGGTCTATTGTCCTGAGAGATTCAAAAAAGAGAACAATTGCTTCTCCTACTTCCTGGAAAAAATTCAGGGAATAACTCCCCAGTTTTTCTATCATTGAAACCATGGCACTGTTAATTGAAATAAGATAAGGTTGATATTCAGGCGGGATTTTTCTTCACCCCTCTGCCATTCCAGCAATCTGAATAAGGCATCACCCTCTGTTTTTTCCTCTGTTTTTTCTCGATTATAAAGACGTAAATAGTGTCCCAGAGTATTTTCATATCCATCTACCTCGGTGGTAAAAAGAGGCCCCAAAAAACGCCATCTTTCATAATCAGGGCTGGATTCCCGCTGGATAAGGGGAATAAGAAAGGAACGGAGTTCCTCTTCTTTTCTCTGGTAACGTATGAGGGGGGTTATCTGTACTTCTCTGCCCCCTGGTTTCCTTTCGTAGCGAAACAGTCCGAAAAG
>PWGE01000318.1 GCA_003554345.1 Candidatus Sumerlaeota bacterium
AAAGGAAAGGGGATTGTAACAATAATAGCAAGGATGAAAGTGATAAAAATCATCCCTTTTCCAAACCCTGGGAAAATACCAAACAGTTTATTGATGTTCGACTCCAACGTAGCTTCAGATATCTTTCTATAAAACATTCCTGTAAGACTATAATAAACTATGAGTGTGATGACCCAGATAATCGTAAAAGCTAGTGCGCCTGAATACGCTTGGAATACACCATAATCTTCTAATACCCAACTAAAGGGGACATGTAAAAATAACGGGATAACAATAGAGACAATGATCCCTGCAAACTCTATCAAAGTAATCATAAATCCCCGTCTGATCCCAGAAAGAGAGTACCCAACTAAAACAGCTATGATAAGTATATCTAACCAATTCACGATTTGTTCTCCCTGTATTATCTATGTTTATTATCACTGCTAATTGAGTGAATTGTAACATACTTGGATTATAAGGTCTATATAACAAGTAATTAAAAACAGTTGGGCAAATAGCGATGTTATCTTTTTCGTGTATGTTTCTTCAAATAATTCAATAGGTTTTTTTCATCTGATTTCTTACTGTTTCATGTAAATACAACTGAGCTTTCATAAAGCCTAATCCCCTTCTTCTTGCCTCCCCGGCCCTGCGTTCAATGTTGTAGTTATTTTAAATATTCTCATTACCTATCCGGCAACTTTTTTTAATTCCAGCAGCTCATCAAGTAACTCATATCCACGATCATTAAAGACATAGGTCCGTTCATCATCCCCGGTATTTACAGTTATTAAACCCATAACTTGCCCGGCTTTCTTTCTAAATGTCATTGGTAATTCACCGTAAAATTTCGTGCCGTAGGATTCTTGGATAAAGTCCTGTTTGTTGAGATGAATGGTACGAATGAAATTGAGAATGTTGAATTTAATCTGATCTTCAATGCTTAAATCTCCAGCTTTGATCATTCTTTTTAATTCTAATTCCGAATACTTCATATCCTTATCCCCTCGCATAATCAGACTTGGTTTAGTTAATTATTATTCCTTCCGGTACTTATCCTCAATAATCTTATATCTGTGGTGCTTAATTTTATCCCACTCTGTTTTCTTATAGGCGATGCTCTTCAGAAGTTCATTAATCCATTCCGGATCATATTCTTTAAAGCCCTGCCCATCTGCCCATGCCTTCATTTCTTCATGCTCTGAGTGCTTTTCGTCCCGGTAGACTTCCATAAAATCATAAAACCCTGGGATTCCGCCCACATCTTCCGGGGGTGCCATCTGTGCTGTTGGTTACCCTGATGTTTTCTTCCCTTAGGTCAAACTCATAGAGATGATAATCCCCGGAAGGGTAGCCGCTTTGAAAGTTTGTAACCGTCTGAATCACATCATGAAGCCTGTTAAATGTGGCGCCTGCTGGCATAATAACCCTACGCCAGACAAGAGGTTCTGATTCTTGTAATTCAATTTTTGTTATGTAAGACTTCATTATTGGTCACCCCCCTTAATTCGACTTCTGTCCTCACTAAAAGCAAAAATGATTGTTGAATAATTTTTACTGCTCCTTCATTTAATAGATTAAATATTTAACCAAGGAATATAAACCTAATACTGCTGCCAGCAGTATATACATTATCATTCAGGGTGAGACTCTCTTATACCATGGGCTCTTGATCTCTTTCATTTGACATCTCTCCTCAGTTCATAAAAAATGACTGCCTTATCACTTAAACAATTTCCTCATTGCTCTTCCTGTTGCCTTGCCAGCTGTCCTCCGGCCTGCTCTTTTAGCCATCCTTTTGCCGCTTCCGCTGGAGACGGCAGAAACATCACCCAGCAGCTTTGCTATCCGGTATAAGAAACCTCTGCCTTTGCTCGCGCTCACGATTAACCCTCCCTATCTTTTTCTAACCACAGTGGCCTTGGGGCCTTTTTCCCCCTGCTCCACCTTATACTCCACCGAATCTCCTTCTCCGAGGGCTTCAAAATCTACCCCTTCAAGAGCGGCCTGGTGAAAGAAAACATCTTCACCACCGCCTTCCGGGACAATAAAACCAAAACGCCGATCTGAAATAATCTTTTTGATAGTGCCTGCAGGCATAAAACCGAACCTCCCAAAATTTTCCCCAGAAGTCTTTCCCCCGGGTTAAAATATTTTTCCTCTCTTGAATGGCTATTGTGCTCACCCTCATTTAGGCAAGCTCCCAAAGGCCATTCCGTGCCCTTATCAACTGTTCTCCGGCATTATCATAAGGGAGAATAAAAAATTTCACCTTTTACCCACACGGCGAGAAATTGTCTCCTGTCTTAGACAGGAAAGCACAATATGCCCGCTGTCTGCTACTATTACAGTTCTGTTTTTTCGTCCGCAAGTAGCATCGATAACAACTCCCTGTTCATAGGCGCTCTGGATAAGGCGCTTGACAGGAACCGAATGAACGCCGACAATGGCCACCACTTTGGCAGCCGTCACGTAACTACCTAAACCAACGTTGATAAAATTGACAACCACACAAGGGCTCAGCAGCCAAGCTTCTTGTTGTTTTTATGGTTTTGACAGCTGCAGCACCATATTTACGACGTCTTTTCCTACGTCCACAGCCTCGCCTAAAGCAGTGGCTCCATCAGCGCCACCTACGCCCTGCCTCACATCTCCCTTTGCCTGGCCATACCCGATCCCCGCCCGAACCGCAATCATCCCCTGTGCTATAAAAAAGCTGTATAGTATATTTCTAGTCGAAGCCGCCCCTACCCTTCGTGTCACCACTATAGGACCCGCTACCTTCCCCGTTAACCTCCTGCCAAACCGGAAGACATAAGTCCTGTCCATTATGGACTTCGCCTGTGCGCTCACGTCACCGAAATAGACTGGGGTACCGAAAATTATGCCGTCGGCGGCTTCCATCTGCTCATATAACGGTGGCATATCATCTCTAATCCAGCATGATCCTGTTTTTCGGCAAGAGCCGCATCC
>PWGE01000111.1 GCA_003554345.1 Candidatus Sumerlaeota bacterium
GATAAGGGGTTTCAATAAAACCGTACCTGTTGATTCTTCCATACGTAGTAAGGGAGGAGATTAAACCGATATTCTGACCCTCAGGTGTTTCGATGGGGCAGATTCGACCGTAATGGGTAAAATGAACATCTCGTACTTCAAAACCTGCCCGGTCTCGGGTGAGTCCTCCAGGTCCCAGGGCACTTAAACGACGTTTATTCGTTATTTCTGCCAGGGGATTTGTCTGGTCCAGAAACTGAGAAAGTTGACTTCGACCGAAAAAGTCTTTCATATGCTGATTGAATATTTTGGTGGTAATAAAAAGGCTGGGCATTATCTTTGCAGGATTGAAATTGTCTACGGTCAGCATTTTTTCTTTAGCAGTTCTTTCAATTTCCAGCATGGCCAGACGTAATTCATTTTGTAAAAGCTCGCCTACCGGACGAACGCGGCGATTTCCCAGATGGTCAATATCATCAGGCTCCACTTCTCCTGTATATAAGCTGAAAAGGTGTTTAATGATCTCTTCAACATATTCCAGTTTCAAAACCCGGTCGGGATTTTCCACATCTTCCAAGCTGAAGCGATTTCTGATTTTGTATTCTCCCACATCTCCAAGATCATATCTCTTGGGGTCAAAGAACATGGACTGAAAAAGCTCCTGCGCGGTGAGAACTGTAATAGGTGCGCCAGGTCTGATCTTGTTGGCAAAATTAATTAATGAAAGACGAACTGTACGGTTGGGATCGCTTAAAAAGGTGTTCCAGAGAAGATGGGTTCCTTCTTTTTCATTAATGGGGTATACTTCAAGCTTTTCTATGTTGTTTTGAAGGGCAACACGCAAAAGATCTTCTGAGACTTTTGCTCCTGTATCTGCAAATATTTCATCAGTGCCGTCAAAATAGGAGGGAATTTCGCCGCTTTCTGAGTCGTAAAGAGGGCGAGCCAGGTAATACTTGGTGAGAGGATCAGCCGTAATATACTCGGAATAATAGTTTTCTATTTCTGAAAGAGACAATTTCGATATATCTATTGTTTCTCTGGTTAGAAATTTGTCAAGAAGTTCTTCATTATTTCTTGTGCCAAAACAACGGAGAAAAGTGGTTACCGGCATTCTGGTTTTTTTCTTGTTGTCAATAATAACCTGTAGTGTCTGATGAATATCTGTCTGCAGTTCCACCCATGAACCACGGAAGGGAATAAGTCTGGCGCTTCGTATATAATCACGGGTATTGGCATGAAGCTCTTCCATGAAGGCAACGCCCGGGGAACGATGCAGCTGAGAAACAATAACACGCTCTGCTCCATTAATGATAAAAGTTCCTTTATTAGTCATCAGAGGAAGGTCGCCAAGATATACTTCCTGAACCTTCATGCTTTTGGGTGCCTGTTCTTTTCCTTTTCCGTAAGAGATAAGTCTCATTCGAACTTTAATAGGGATAGAATGGGTGATGCCCCGGTCAATACATTCCTGAATATCATACTTGGGAGACCCGAGTATATAGCCGAGGTATTCAATGAGACCTCGTTCATTAGGGTCTTCTACAGGGAAAATATGATGTAAGATTTCTTCCAGACCCTGCTTTTTCCGTTCTTCGGGTAACAAATCCATCTGTAAAAATTCATTAAAAGACTTTCTTTGTACTTCAAGAAGATAAGGAAGGTCGAAAGCCTCTTTATATGTTGCAAAGTCTACGATTTTTTCAGGAAACCATTTGCTCCACCCTTTTTCGGTGATACGTTTTTTGTCGGAGCGCTTGACAGTATTGGTTGTTGCCATGGAAAAACTTTCCTCCTGCAAAAAATTTTGTTTTTAATATTCTATATCTCGGAAAAAGTGTGAATTGCTCTGTATAATGATAAAATAAAGAGAGTATGTGTATTTCATATGCCGACCGCCATTCTTAAAATTTGTGGTAAAAAATTGAAAAGAGATGAAGGTTGATACTATTGGTATAAAAAGAATTGGCAGCTATAGAGGGCAATTGAAAATAAAAAGGACCGGTAAATTGTTTCATTCAGGGATTTTGTATTTTATGTATGAATTGAAGTGATATCCATCGAACTCCTAATTATAAAGATTTTGATTTAAATTGCAAATATTTTTTTTAGTCATTGTGAGGTTCTGGAAATTTCGTCACCCTTTTATATGATTTAGCGAAAATGAGTCACAAAAATTTTTTTTACCTATTTATTATCTTGTGCTTCTTTGTCTGTACACTCGCAGCAGAGTCACCGTATGAATTTCAGACTGAACGAGTGCCCGGTGTTGCTGAAACACGTCTATTAGTACCTTCTACGATTCTGGAAGAGGATGAAGAATACTTTGCCTGGGAGGATATCCGGGATTTCTTTCGGAGTGCCCTGCCTTCTGCAGAAATTAAAGAGAACCCGATATTGCATAAGAAACAGCTGGAAATCCCTGGTGGAACTTTGCGTTTGTTCTTTAATGATAACATGGTGCTCTGGAATAACAGGCAGATACGTGTTGCAAGTCCATTAATCAGGCGAGAGGGACGTTCTTATGTACATAAGGAAGTCATGAACGGAGTAGCGGAGCTGTCAGGCTTGTTTTTCCTGCGACGCATTGATGAAATGCCAGAGCCTCCCGTTGAAGAGCCCCCGGAAGAAGACAGGGAAGAATTTGTTCCGGAAGAGGACATTGACGCACCTGAAGTGCCGGTAGACTTCAGAATAGGGCTCCTTTTGAACTTTTCTGATGAATTATCCGAACAGAGAAAAGAGACCATTCAGAGGAGATTGAAAAAGGTTCTGGAAGAATACTTTTCTCCTCGCGGGGAAATAGTTGTTTTTGAAAGAGAAAGCCCTCTTGTAATGGCTGAAAAAATTAACAGGGAAAACCTTGAGTGTTTTATAAAGATCAATTTTGCGGGTGGAAGTGAAACCTTTGAGAGGAGTGGACGAATCTTTTTTATAACCAGTCAGGTTCATCCTGTTCATGCCCAGCAA
>PWGE01000302.1 GCA_003554345.1 Candidatus Sumerlaeota bacterium
AAGGAGTAATTTGCAATGAAAACAAGAAGAAGCCAGCTTTCTTTGCATTTGTCTTTAATTACAATAAAATATATAAAACTTACTACGAGGAGTAGCATCTTGGAAAGGCGAAATTTTATTCATTTAATTGGCATATTTTTGATAATTGCTCTACTGGGAGCAGGCAACCCTTTTCTTTACGGACAGACAGGCGATGGATCTTCTGAAATGTTGCCTTTACGCCTGGATCCTGAAGAACATGCTCAGGAACGGGCGGAAACAATGGAAGTTTTTATTGAAAATGGTATTAAGGCAATGGAAGAGGGCGAATTTGATGAGGCAATCCTTCAGTTGCAAAGAGCCCTCCAGATAGAACCTGAAAATACAGAGGCTCAAAATCTCCTGGACGAGGCTATTGCCGGCTACCTCAATGATGATGAGGATAGTTTTGATGGGAATGGTCCGGTATATGATGAAATCCCTGAACCAGATATTGATGAGGAAGTGCTGGAAAAGCAGCAAGAAGCTCAACGGCTTTATGAAGAAGGGGAATATGAAGAGGCCCTGAAGAAATATGAGGCGATCCTGGAGGAAGTGGACGAAGAAATGAGAGTGCATATCGAAGAAGATATGGCGGTTATCCAGGAGGCACTGGAAGAAGAGGAAGAAGCTCGCAGGCTGCTGGATTCTGCGGAACGATATGAAGAAGAGGGAGATTATGCGCGTGCGTTGAGTCTTTATGAGGAACTTCAGGCTTTGCAGCCAGATGAAGAGTGGGAAGAGAAAGTAGAAGAGTTGTCTGAAGTAATAGAGGAGTTGGAAAGAGAAGAACGAGAGGAAGAACTGGAAGAAGAAGAAAGATATGCCGAATTGATGGAATCAGCCAGGAATTATGAAGAAGATGGTGCATGGGAAGATGCCCTTGATAAATACATTCAGGCTCAGCAAATTAAGCCTGAGGCAGATGAAGTGCGTGATGGAATTGTGCGGGCACGTGAAGAAATAGAAGAAAAAGAGCTGACAGAGCGTCTGGAGGATGCACTTTCAGATGCAAGGCAGGCTTTTGAAGATGAAGATTATGAGGGAGCACTGAATTATGTGGAATCTGCCCTGGAAGTGGATCCTGAAAATGAAGAGGCACTTGAACTTAAGGAAGAGATTTCTCTACATCAGGAAGTCTCTGACCTTCTTCAACAGGGTTATGAAGCCCTTGAAGTAGAAAATATTGAAGGTGCTAAGGATATTGGTAAAGAACTGACCGAATTGGATCCTCAAAATCCTGATGTAAAGAGTTTTTTGATTGATGTAAAGGAAAAAGAAGAGGCTCTGGAAATTGAAGATGAACATGAAGAATTACAGCGCCTGCTGAGCCGTGCCCGACAGGCATATGAAGACGGTCTTTATGAACAGTCTAAAAATTATGCAGAACAGGCTGCTTCTATAGACCCGGATGATGCAGAAGTGGTCAGCTTGCTGGAAAAAGTTGAAGGGGTAGATGCAGAAGAACGTATAGCTGAACTGAAAAAACAGGTGGTTATATTCGAAAAAGCCGGTGATTATGAACGAGCCCTGGAAAAAACAGAAGAAATTCTGGAAATAGATCCCCAGGAACCTGAAGCAACTGCCTGGGTTGAAGTCTTTGAGCAAAGAATAGAACAGCTTGAAAAGGAAAAGCAGGAAATAGCCGACCGTATGCTGGAAGAAAATATAAGTGAACTGATGGATGAGGCTAAAGAAGCTTTTGAAGAAGGGGAAATTGGCACCGCCCGTGAGAAGTGGGAACAGGTGCTTACCATGAAGCCCACCCATAAAGATGCTCAGGCTTATCTGGATAACACCGAAGAAGAATATCAGGAATATCTGGAAGACGTAGATGAAAGGGAAAGAGAAAGAGAAAAGGAGAGAATTGCCCGCGAAAAACTCTATACCCCGATTACCATCTCTTTTACAGATATAAAAATTGCTGATTTTCTCAACCAGGTCTCACTCTTGAGTGATGTTGACTTTGTTATCCCTCATGGAGGAGATGCCCGGGTTTCCGGACGCTTTTCTGAGACCCCTCTGGTTGATGTGCTCAATGCTGTTCTTATTCCTAATGGATTTGTGTATAGTGTTGATGGTGCCCTGGTGAAGGTGGAATTGAACCTGAGATCGCAGGTGTTCCAGCTTTCTGATTATGAGACAGCCCAGTTACAGAATCTTGAGGATCAGAATATTATCAGTGAAATTTTATATGGCCCCGATAGAGAACCTACCATCCCCGGACAGAGATATCTTCTTGATGGTAGACGAAATATGATGGTTCTCACAGATACAGCATTAAATGTCCAGAAAATGGAAAATCTACTGGAAAATCTGCCAGAGGAAGTCATGCCTGAGCTGGTTACCCGTATGTATACTGTGAGGCAAAACGTGGGACCTAAGGTGAAAATGCTACTTGAATCTCTGTTGGAAGCTGAGACTACTCCTACAGAACGCCAGATTCCGGGTCGGAAAGTGCTGTATGAGTCTTCTACCGAAACTTTAATTGTTCGTGATACCCTGCGCAATATAGAACTCGCTGAAAACTTTCTCATGGACCGCGAGTTTATTGAAAAGGTCGAGGATGATGAGTTAACCATACAATCCTTTCCCGTGGTTGATGAGAAGTTGCTGGAAACCGATCCGCAACGGGCCCAGGAACTGGCCAGGAAAACCACAGAACTTGTAAGAACCATGCTCTATCACGACATTGGAGAAACCCGTGCTCGTGAAGAAGGACGCCAGACATGGTTGAATGAAGAATATGGAACCCTGACCATTCTGGATACCAAGACAAACATTGAAAAGGTTTCAGAATTTCTCGTCACACAACCCTGGCGTGCTGAAGAAGAAATTACAGAGATAATTTATGTTGATTATGTAGATCCCGGTGAATTGCATGCCAAACTGGAAGAAGTGCTGGGTGTTATGGATGTGAGAGATCCCCGACAAGTGGGACCTGATAGTATCGTTCGGCGCTTGCGCCCCGATCAGTCTTTCCGTTTTCGTGATGCCCAGATTGAATGTCTCAGGATCCGCGATGTTGGTCCCGATAGAAGAGATTTTGATAGAGATAGAGATGATTGGCGTCAAGAGCGGGACTTTGCCGGTGAGGTAACTCTTCTGATAAGTACGCCTACCGAGGTGGCCCGAACGGTTACCGTTCGTGAACGTGAGGGCGTGCAGCAGATTGGTGATTATGTCATAAGAGTGCCTGATGCTAATCCTACTGGAAGGGGTTGGGCAGATGTTGAGGTCCAGTATCTTCCCCGTGATGTGATGATGGAAGAGCCGGAAATAATGCCTGAAGTAGAGCCACCTCCGATAACCATAACACCTGATCAAAAATCCAGTGCTCTGATTGTACGGGCACATGATCCGGGTATGCTTAATAAAGTGAAGTTCTGGATAGAAAGACTGGATGTACCTATTCCGCAGGTAACCATTGAAACCAGGTACGTGACAGTGGCTGAACAGGCCATGAAAACGCTTGAGTCCAGTCTCTCAGTGAGTGAATTCAGAGGAGGCTTTACGCTGGATGATGCTGATGCTTCCTTCCGCTTCGGAGGAACGGGCGTTGATCCCATTGCACCACTCATAGGTGGCGGCGGTACAGCCGTGTCTCCTGCCCTTTCTGGTTTTCAACCCGCAGGCACCACATTTGATCTGAGTACCCGGGGTATGCCGGTACGCTGGACATTAGACCTGCTTGAATCCAAAGGTATTGCCCGAGTGGTGACAGGTCCCCAGTTGACTATTCTTAATAATGAGACTGGAACATTTGAAATTATGAGGACATTCTCCGTCATTCAGCAACTCTCTTATACAGATGTAACCTATGAAGACCGTGATATCAGTGAAATGTTGTTCACCATTACTCCCCAGGTAACCAGAAGAAACATTATTAACATGGATATTCAGATTGATATGACAGAATATATTCCAGGAACTCCTGAACTTGATGCCGGTGGTAGACGGGACGATGATGCGATGTTCGATGTTGACCGCCTGACACTGCAACCTACCCGCGATGAAGAAAAGATTCGCTCTATAGATACTCGTGTCCAGCTCGATGATGGAGAAACTATAGTACTGGGTGGTTTCAAGACCGAACATACGCAGGATACTGTGAGTCGTGTGCCTATTCTTGGGGATATCCCGCTTATAGGCAGGGTGCTCTTTGGTCGTCAGCATCAGGTGAGAAATACAGATAACCTGCTTATATTCCTGACAGCATATCTGAGACAACAATAATTATATAACGAATATGAGGGCGGTTGTTAGTAACCGCCCTCCTTTCTTTCCATGGACTTAGAAAAATTCATTTTAATTGATGCCCAGTCTCTTATTTATCAGTCATATTATGCCCTGGAAAATATGACTACTTCCTCCGGTAAACCGACCGGTGCTGTCTTTGGCTTTTATCAGATGTTGAAAAAGATTCTGTCTCTCTATGAGCCCGGTTATCTGCTCGTTGCTTTTGATATGGGGAAGAAGACTTTTCGTCATGATCTCTTTGAAGATTATAAAAAACATCGCCCATCTACTCCTGAATTGTTGATTCCTCAAATAGAAAAGATTAAAGAACTTCTTTCTGCCATGCAGATTGCTTATCTGGAAAAAGAAGGGTATGAGGCAGATGATATCATTGCTACCGCTGTCAATAGCCTTTCTCCCCACTATGAAGGTAAATTTTATGTGGTGTCTTCTGATAAGGACCTGTATCAATTGTTAACAGAAAATGTGCGCATTGTAAGACATGTGGCCGGTAAATTTGTGGAGTTTGATCGAAAAAGATTTGAAAAAAAATATGGGATACATCCACCGCAGGTGCCTGATTATCTGGCCCTGGTTGGCGACGCTTCTGACAATATTCCGGGCGTTAAAGGGATCGGCCCTAAAACCGCTACCACTCTCTTGAAAGATTATCATAACATCGATGGTATACTGAACAAACTTGATGAACTGGACAATAAACGCTGGAAAAACTCTTTGCACAAATATGAAGAGCAGGCACTTAAATCAAGAGAGTTGGCTTATCTGGAAAAAGAAGTGCCGATTATTCTTGAACCTCTTTCCCGGTGGAAATTTGATAATGAAAAGATGCAGGGAGAAGCTGTCAATAGTATTTTACGTGAACTGGAATTCTTTTCTCTGTTGAAAGATAGTGAGGAAAAGAAAGTCCGGATCCCTGCCATTCACTGGCAATGGACCTCTGCCAAAGATTTTGACATCTCTTCACCTATGGCAGTCGTTTATGATGCTCATCTTCGGGGTCTGGGGTTTTATGATGGAAAGAAGGGAAGGTTTCTCTCCTGGGAACAGTGTCGCAAACTATCATTTAATGAAAAGCCGATAATTTATGCCTATTCTGTGAAAGATATGCTTCATCTGGCAGGTGAACAGGTGCCTGCTCTTGAAGATTGGCCATTCTGGGATATAAAAATATGCGAGCACCTGCTGGCTGCTCATATCAACCGTCTGAAATTTGAAGAACTCTGGGAAAAATACCTGAAGCAGGTTACTTATCCTCAGGAAAAAAAGGGTGTTTCTCTCTTTGAAAAACAACCGGATATGGATTATTTGATGGCAAAAGGATGGGGGATTTTTCAGATAGGTGGACGTTTACAGTCTGAATGCCGGAAAAGGAGTCTGGATAACTATTATCAACAATTTGAACAGAGGTTAATCGGGGTTCTTTATCGCATGGAAAAAAACGGTATAGCGGTAGATGTAAGGCGAATGGAATCTTTCATAGAAGAACTCAGGACCAATATAAATCGTCTCGAGGAAGAAATACATAAATCAGCGGGGGAAGAATTTAATATCCAATCCCCTAAACAATTGCAGAAGATACTTTTCCATAAACTCCAATTAAAACCTGTTAAAAAAACCAAGACCGGTTATTCGACCGATTCTGAAGTGCTCGAAGTGCTTTCAATCCATTATCCGGAACTGGAACTGCCGGGAAAAATTCTGGAATATCGCTCGTACTCTAAACTTTTAAACACCTATCTTGAACCCTTTTTGCAATTAGCCAGAAAAAATAAGGGACGGATTCAGACGCGTTTCGAACAAACAGCCACAGCAACCGGCAGGTTGAGCAGTAGCGAACCAAATCTTCAAAATATTCCCATAAAGGGACCGTGGGGAGACAAAATGCGGGAAGTATTTATTCCCCGTTCAGGATACAGGCTTCTTTCTGCTGATTACTCCCAGGTTGAGTTACGCGTCATAGCACATTTTTCGCGTGATGAACGCATGATTGAGTATTTTCGGGACGATAAAGATATTCATATAATGACTGCTTCAAAAATATTTCATTGTGACCCGCAGAATGTTACCCAGTCTATGAGACGTGTTGCAAAAGCCGTAAATTTTGGTTTAATATATGGTAAGACTTCATTTGGACTGGCAAAAGAACTCAAAATCTCACCAGCAGAAGCCCGGCAATTCATTGAGCGCTATTTTGAAGATTTTTCAGGTGTAAAAGATTTCATTGATCAACTATACCAAAAAGCCTTAGAAGAGGGCTTTGTAAAGACCCTGCATGGAAGAGTTCGCTTCATTCCTGAACTTAAGGCCCGTAATAAAATGCTTGTAGAAGCGGCAAGACGCCAGGCTATTAATACTGTTATACAGGGTACTGCTGCTGAAATAATAAAGCTGGCCATGATAAATATCGATACAGTAATGCAGAAAAAAGGCTTGAAATCATCCATGACACTTCAAATTCATGATGAACTCCTTTTTGAAGTCCCCCCCTCTGAAAAAGAGGATATAAAAGCTATTGTAAAAAAGGAAATGGAGCAGGCTATAAAACTGGAGGTGCCTCTTCAATGTTCAATGGCGTGGGGCAAAAACTGGTGTAAGGTGTAGATGAATATAGGGATCGTCGGTAAAATCGGTACCGGCAAATCAACTGTGGCACAATGGTTTGCAGATAGAAAAAATTTTGTTCGAATAGATATGGATGCCGTAGGACACCAGGTCCTTGTACAGAGTTCGACGGTCCGGGCTCAATTACAGAAAAAACTCCCCGAGATATTTTCCCAGGGATCAATGCTCAGCAGAGGCAAAATAGCCAGTATTGTCTTTCAGGATAAAGCGAAATTGGAAATCCTTAATTCAATAATACACCCTGAAATGATAAAAAGTATTGAATCAACACTTCAACGCAATGACGCCAGAGATGTGGTCATTGATGGCGCTTTACTTTATGAGATGGGTTTGGATCGATGGTGTGATGCAGTACTTTTTATAGAAAGCAATTATGAGAGGGCAGTAAAAAGAAGCAATAGATCTTCCCGCGATTTCTGGAAGATCTGGAAATCTCAGGAATTTCTGGACGCTCGTCGGGAACAGGCGCATTTTGTGATAGATAATTCGGGGGATGAATCTCAGTTGATAGAAAAAATTTCTGATATCTATTCCAGAATAAAAACCATGAAATAAAGTGAGGAGTAAGTATGCCGAGAAAAAAACAAACTGAAAAGAATCAGGAAGAAAAAGCAGGCAAAAACCAGACTTTACAAAACAAACAACGCAGGCAAAAAAGACCTTCCCGGTCTGCTAAATCGCAGGTAAATCCTGGCGATATAGATCAAAAAAGTGTTACCAGTGAACAGGTGACTGATAATAACAAAACCAACAGTGTTGCTACTGTTGAAAAGAAAGCAGAGGAGAAAAGAATGGGTACAAGTTCAAAACAGGAAAGATCGGCTTCTGTTGCCACTGGAGAAGACAGAAGTCAATATTCCCGTAAAGGGAAACAGGACCTGCATAAATTGGGAGAGGTGGAAAACATTTATGGTTTTTCTACCCTTCAGGAGGCGACTAATTCCCGTCTTATTAAGTTCTGTAAGGAACTGCAGGTTGAAATTTCGGACTCTAAACTAAAGAAATTGCCCCGACTGGAATTGATTAAACTGATCTTAAAACAAAAAAGCACGATTAACGGTTTTGATTTTGTCTATGGCTCTCTGGATCCCTGTGAGTCAAATAATAGCAACTATGGATTCCTTCGCCTGGAAAGATACAGTTATGCCCCCAGTCCGGAAGATATTTATATTTCCGGCACCCAGATCAAAAAGTTCGGGTTACGTAAGGGAGATACTATCGCCGGACAGGTCCGGGAGAGAAGAGAAAACGAAAAACATCGTGGGCTTGTGAAAATTGATGCCGTTAACTGGCAATCGCCGGAAAAATTGAAAGAACGTCCCAATTTTGATAGCCTTACTCCCACCTATCCGGATGAAAAATTCAACCTGGAACAGGCGTTGGAAGGTGAAGAAAAAGTGGATATTACCCTGCGGGTGATTGATCTTTTCACTCCTATGGGTAAGGGTCAAAGAGGTCTTATTGTGGCGCCTCCCCGCACGGGAAAAACCATTATTCTTCAAAAAATTGCCAAATCCATTTCTCAAAGACATCCCGATTCTCATCTTATGATTCTCCTGGTAGATGAACGTCCTGAAGAAGTGACAGAAATGAGAGAAATAGTACCGGATGCTGAAATCATCAGTTCCTGCTTTGACCAGACCCAGGAACATCATATCCAGGTTTCGGAAATGGTTATCGAAAATGCCAAAAGGCAGGTGGAATTCGGAAAAGATGTGGTTATTCTTCTTGATAGTATCACCCGTATGACCCGTGCATATAATGTGGCAAAGGATCATAGCGGTAAAATACTTTCCGGGGGACTGGATGCATTTGCCCTGCAAAAACCCAAGCAGTTCTTTGGAGCGGCCAGAAATATTCAGGGTGGAGGAAGTCTTACCATCATGGCAACGGCTCTTATTAATACCGGCAGTCGAATGGATGATGTGATTTATGAGGAATTTAAAGGAACAGGTAACCTGGAAATGGTGCTGGCACGAAATCTTGCCGACCGTCGTATGTTTCCGGCAATTGATATTAATCTCTCTGGTACGCGTCGAGAAGAACTTCTGTTAGATCCCGCTTTTCTTGGACGTATGCATATACTGCGTAAAGTACTCAATGATACTGATCCCATCGAAGCCATGGAGATGCTCCTTAAACGAATGCATATGACTAAAAACAATGCTGAATTCCTCAATTCTCTGCAGATAAAGAAATAGGATCATTTGCCGGCTATGTCACCAGGATTGTTCCTTTCTGCCACCACAACCGAAGTGGGAAAAACCACTATAGGTCTTTTGATCTGTGATTACCTGAACCAGTCCTGTATCCCGTACTTCCCTTATAAACCGGTGGAATCCGGTGTTGAAAATATTCCATCCGATGCAAGGGCTTATCATATTGTGAGTAAGGAAAAATATGCTATTGATGAAATATGCCCTTTTCCTCTCAAAGACCCGGTGGCGCCTACTCTGGCAGCTGAAAGAGAAGGCAAGGTTATCACCACAAATGATATCCTTGCTCCACTTCAAAAACGAGAAGACTTTATAGTAGTAGAAGGGGCGGGGGGATGGTATTCTCCTCTTACCTCTGATGGTATGTGCAGTGACCTGGCAAAGGAGCTCGGATATCCGGTCATTTTTGTGATTAAAGATGAGCTGGGAGCTATTAACCAGGCACTACTGACAGCCAGAGCCATAGAAGTTTCAGGCTTGTTTCCCGTAGCAGCAGTTTTGAACTTTTACCGTAAAGATTCTTTAACCGCAAATCTGTCACAGCTCGAGAAGTATCTTACCTGTCCGGTTTTCCCGCTTTCTACCAGGTTTAAGGAAGAAGAGGTCCTGAAGTTCTTTGACTTCTTCTCCAGATTTGTATATCCTCGTTGTGCAGAAACTTCTTCCTGATGAAAAGCCGGTCCTGACTTTAATCCACATACACCCTGGCGTTTCCCAGCGAAAAATAAGGTTCGGCGTTATGGCTCATATCAAAATCTTCCAGGTCATAGTGGTTCACTTTTACTATAAAAAATTCTCTCAGAAAGGGTTCTTCTTTAGCTGGTTCTGCTTCGTGAGGTGTGCCTCTTTGCCACCAGTAGTAATGAAGTGGTAAATTGGCAGGAGTGAGAGCATATACCCTTTCACCCGGTTTGATTTCTTTGTGTAAAATATCTACTAATGCCGGGGCTTCAGGGAAGTAGCCGCCCTCTCTATATTTTTCCGTTACCTGTGTGCTCATGAAATGCAGAGAAGCAATAAAGGCTACCCCACACGCCAGAAGAGGTAAAAATCGCCTCCCTTTTTCAGTTATGCAGGTAATTCCGGTATCGCACAGGATAAATAAGAAAGGAAACAGATAGGTCCATATACGGGGAAAAGGAACAGCCCGGCTTGTCAACAGGAGGAAAGAGAGGGCAAGAAATAAAGTCGGGAGAAGAATGACAGAATACCAGTGTCGCTTGAGAATAAGAAAAACCATGCCTGTGGTTGTGAGTATTAAAAAGGAAAGTACTCCTGCTGGATGAATGCCCTGGGCAAAAATTGTGGTGATATCCTGAAAATGTTTTCCCAGAGCGGCTTGAAATTCATCCCGGCCAAGAGGCGTCACAAAAATATTGGAAGTTATTAATTCGGTACCGTTACTGGCAATGATGGTAGGAGTATACATGAATACTGTCAGGGCAAAAGTCATAAAGAAGGAAGGATATATAACGTCGCGGAGAATTCGGGATAAGGGCTGTCTGCGAAGTAATAGCATTCCTATCCCCCACAACCATAAACCGGCGGCGGGATACACGAAAACAGGGATGACCAGTAATCCTGTAGCTGTGATAAGAGAAATAAGGAAACACTGTATTTTGTTCGGGTGTTCTGCAAGACGGTACATTAAAACAGCCATCATTAAACTGAGCAAAATAACGAGGGAATAGCCTCGAGCCAGAGTATTGTACAGAATGAGATATGGATAGATTGCCACAAGGGTACAGGCAATAAATCCACTTGTTGTTTTTCCCGTGAAAAGACGGGCCACAATAAAAGTCATAGGAATAGTCAGGATCCCTGCAATAAAAGCAGGAATTCGTATAGCAACTACTGAATTGCCGAAAAAAAGGGTGGATAATCGGACCAGCAGAGTATGCAGAACATGGTTGTTAGGACGAGTATAATGAAAAAGATGATATATATCCCGTGTGGCAAAATTAAAGAAAGTATCTGCCTCATCATAACGGATTGGTTGTGACAGAAAAAAACAGCGAATGCCGATTCCCGCTATCAGGAGCATAAGCAACACTTTGCCCGATGATTCCAGTTGTGCTCGATAATAAACCCATTTGGTTGTTTTGACTATTTCTATTTTGAGAAAACCAATAAAATCAAGAGTTTCTTTTGTCAGACTTCTGCCTCGACGAATAAAAAGCATACTTGTGAAGGTTAGGATTACCAGAAGAGTTCCGTAGATACCCAGCATAACACGCATAGTAGTAAGAGTAAATCTCCAGTTTTTATAGGCTTCTGTTGCACGCAGCAAAGGTATATGGAGCTCAAAAATTGTCATGATAAGCAGTAGCAGAGCCATACATCCCAGGAAAAAAGTTTCAATGTATAAAAGCCACTTACTCATAAGTTTTAATAGTACTGAATAAAAAAGCATTATCAAGAAAAGAAAAATGGCGCATTGAAAGAGAAGAACAACAGGTTGTTTTCAGGATAAAGAGATTAGAAGAAAATCCCGGGATTTTATTTTTCCTGCACGTTTTGTACTGTCGTGCGAATTTTGTTTACTTAACTGAAGCGAAGTTATCATGCCCTGTTAAATTTTACTCTTCCTTCTCTTTGCTGCCTGGCAAAAAATGAATCTTTCGGATACTGGAATATTGCCAGGATGAAGTGAGCACGAGTGCTTTATTTCAGACTCTTTCTCTATGACGTGCTTTCTGAAATGATAATGCCTAAAGCAGTCAGGGGTCAGATGCTAAATTGTTTTTTTCTGAGAAAATGAAAACTGTCTGACCTGTTCGATTGGATTCATGGCCCCATGAGTTTTCGAGTCATACGACATGGTGGAATCGCAAGAAATCTGAAAGATATCTTGAAATTATTTATTGTGCAGTATCATATCTGTCTTCAATATATCAGCATTGTCCTGGTAGAATTGGAAATAAAAATTCCATCCCATTATGGCAGGGACGCAGATAATGTATGAAATGTTATTCAAATAAATGCCAGAGAGTTCTTTGTACATCTGTTCGGGGATGCACTTCTACTTCCTGGCTGAAAATCTCACCAAACCAGAATTCGCCTTCCTTGACCATTTGCCATTCAGTGGTAAATATACCGGGTTCTTCAGGATATAATTCTATTTCATAGGTATATGTTTCCTGAGGGGGAACCTCCTGTTCCTGGAATACCCGCCAGTTTTCAGACGGAGTCAGGTTATCGTGATTACCAACTGCTCCCAGCGAGATGCCTTCTGTTGTTCTCCACGTTTCTGTACCGGTATTAAGCATCGTGAGGGTCATTAAAAAGGGCTGTTTAACAGGTAAACGCGCTGGCAAATGAGTGGATATCAGCTCAGAATCATAAGCCGGCATAACTGATACCGTTATATAATTTTCTTTGCCTGCTCGGTTGCAGCGTCTCTGGTTAAATGCCTGCAGAGTAACATCATACGTGCCTGGTGTGGTATAGGTATAGGTTGGATTCTGTTCTAAGGAGGTGGCTGTATGCCATGCCCAGACATCATTTTTGCTTGACCCATCATGTCCCCCTGAAAGGATAACTCTGCCGTTTGGCATAACATCGAGAGTGTGACCGGTTCGTGCCGTCCATTGAGCTTGAGAGGTAAGTTGTGTCCAGCTCACCCCCTTGTTTCTGGAGTGCCAGATATCATTGAGTCTTGAGCGTCCGTCGTTGCCCCCCATAAGGATAATACTGCCATCGGGAAGAAGAACGCTTCTATGACCGTACCGACCGGACCATTGAGCTTCGATTTTTCCTGTGATTTTAACCCATCCTTTACTCCCTGGTGAAAAAACCCAGACATCGTTTTTGTATGATCCATCGTAACCTCCCATGAGAAGGATACTGCCATCAAAAAGCACAACACTGGAGTGGTGCGTCCGGGGAGACCATACTGGGGCAGGAAAGGTTAACTCTTTCCAGGTTTCTCCTTTGTTTGTAGAGAACCAGACATCATTTTTTAAGTCCCCGTCGTTACCTCCCATCAAAAATATGGTACCATCCGGCCGCACAACAGTGGAGTGTCCTTCTCTTGCTGACCAGGGAGCCGAAGCGTTCACCATG
>PWGE01000426.1 GCA_003554345.1 Candidatus Sumerlaeota bacterium
CAAGTTCAAGATTAACTTTAAACGGGATAAATTTATCACCGGCCAATTACATCGCCTGCACTTTCCCCCGAAAATTTATCAATAGAGATATTACACAAATATTTTAACATAATTCAAACGATAATATCTAACATATGTGTAGCAAGGGGACGGGGTACTTGCTACATCGCAGGAACAAAATATTTGTTACACTCTTACTACAAGAAAAGGAGCTAATCCTGTTTTTGCACTTGCCAGTTTCCCTTCGAATAACCGTAAGACATTTGTTCGTGTACATTACCACTCATAATTAGCTGATCATCTTCTTTTAATACAACCCCGGTATATTCAGTTTTGTCTTCAGGAGGTAAACCCAACTCCTCGTAATATAAAGTAAATTGAATCGTACCCGTATCCGGATCATAAGAAACAGGTACTATGAATGTATGCAGTACTTCTTCACCTTTAGTCATCATTGGATAATGAAGCGTATACCCCCCCTCTGGCTCTTCTTTAATAACGAATTCAAATGGACTTGGTTCATCACCAGCTTGAAAATGATGATCCTCCGCATGAAATTCTCCTTCTGTCATTATAGAAGTTCCACTCCACGTGCCGCTGAGATTTTTATCAAGATCTTCTTCCAGCAAGTCCAATTCAATCAACCTTTCCATGTAGGCTTCATGTCCTTCAGTATAATTTGTGAAAATAGCATCAATGATATCTTCCAAATGGATCTGGTCATCCTCCAGCTCGGCAAAATAGCCCATATCATATATAACTTCGGTTCTGCCTGTATCGTTTAGAACCCGGTCAATCTGCCCCATGAGCCGGTCGATCTGAACTTCTACCGGCATGTCTCTGGGGAAATAATCTCGACCTCGGTCCAGTAATTGCCAATCCTTAAATCGCTCAACTACGTATTCGTTATGCTCTTTAAGTTTTGCAATCTCCAACTCTTGTTTTCTTCTTTCTTCAAACTGCTCTCTTAAATTGGCCGCAGCTTGCCCCCTAATCTGGTCTGCTACATCTTGAGGAATATCATCAATATGGATACCCCGCAGTTCTGCATGACGTTTTAAGGCATCTGACTGCACCTTATGAGTTACTCCCTGCATCTGGCCCCATAAAGCATCAAAATCACCTGGGTCTACACTATAGCCCCAGTTAGGAACTAGCGATTCCGCTCCTTCCACGTAGATCTGATATGCTTTTTCTATCTCCGAATCACGCCAGTTATTGATTTTCATATCCACCGCTTCAATCGCCAGTCTACCTGCTTGTAAGACTATGGATTTATCTACCACATAATTGCCTAAATGTTCGCCGGCGCCCCTGTAATCACCTGCGGCAATTGCCCCCAAGCTCTGAGCTACAACCCCGGTGCTTTTTAAAGCTACGTCAAGGGTCCCTGACTCAAGACCTTTATTGATCACCTCTCCGCTTTTGGTGGCAATGTTAACCATTAAAGATTGATAATCACCTTCTGAAATATCGTTCATTATCCCGATGCCGTCGCCCACCGGTACTTCGGTAATCTTCCCGGCCGCGTCATAAACGTTTAAAGACAAACTTCCCTTTAATTCATTAGAGACCTCGGAAATAATATGACGGGCGATATCAGGGTTATGTTCATCAAAAGCGCCTACAAGCATCTCATTTACAATTTCGGTAGTGACTTTCTCCAGTTCATTGCTGACTTGACTTCTAACAAACTGCTCCCTGCTGATTTTCTCCAGATGATCATCAATCCGTTCTTCTTCGGTTAATTCAGCCGCACCCCAGAAGAAGTTATGATAAGTCTCAAAACTAACTACCCCGTTTTCAGGATCCAGATCTACCAGGTCCGTATAAGTCCACCCGAAATCTTTATCATAGTGTACACCCCGGAACCCTCCAGTTTCCGCTGCTTTTTGTAAAATTTCCTGATCTACCGCTATTTCTATTTGAAGCGGCAAATTGGTCCTGCTTTGTTCTCCCCTAATTTCAAAGCGGTAAAGGGAGCTGGCAGGATTAAGCTTGGAAGCGTCTACCTTAACCCTTTCGGATAAGGGAACTAAGGCTAACTCGGTTGGTTTTTCAAAAGCATCTTCGGGGATGTAAATCTGCACCTTGTGCTCTTCCAAACTGCCTAAAGATACATCCTTCTCTCCGGCCTGCACAACTATTTCTTCAACAATCAGATCTTCACTTTCCCACACGATCTTATTATCTGTTGGTGCGCAGCCCACTAACAACAAAAAAAATAATGATATTGACAAATAATATACTATCTTGTTCATAACGTTTTCTCCCTCCCTAATTCATTTCTTTTCTTGAATCAAATAATCATTAGATTAACTCTATAAATGTAGCAAGGGGACGGGGTACCTGCTACATCGCAGGAACAAAATATTTACTACAATATGAAAGGTTGTCCCCGTGCAACGCCCCTGCTACGTGTTTTCTTGTTGTTTGGCTTTTTCTTCTTCTTTTAGTTCACGTTTAAGCACTTTCCCCACCAGGGAAGTGGGAAGGCTTTCCCGAAATACTATTAGCTTGGGCACCTTAAAGCCAGTTAAATTTCGCCGATAATATTCAATAATTTCTTGCTGAGTAAGGGTTTGATTTTCTTTTACCACAACAAAAGCCTTGGCCATTTCACCGCGGTATGGTTCAGGCACGCCGATTACGGCAACTTCCTGCACTTTATAATGGGCATAAATAACATCTTCGATCTCCTTTATCCCCCTCATAATTATTACCCCGATGCAAACAACATTACATACTTTAAATTAAAAAACCCGGGTATAGTCTTATTACTATATTAATTACCCGGGTATTATTAGATAGAAACAATAATATAATGGTTATATTTATTACCGATGAATTGCCTTGTTATAATTAAGTTAGTTGAACATTTTGGTTACACTGGTAAGCAAAGGTGATAGTTTCATACCCATACTTACATTTCCATC
>PWGE01000454.1 GCA_003554345.1 Candidatus Sumerlaeota bacterium
AAGGTGTTCACGGATGGTGCCGGCATACCAGAAGACAAATCCTTTAGCTCCCATATTACGGAGTTCCTGAACCTGTTCTGCGACGACTTCCGGCGAATTCCCCTGTGTATCAAGCCCAAAGAATACGGGGAAATTATCAGGTGTTTTATTCAACGCAGTGCGGGCCTCATCTTCAATTTCTTCATAATATAGCATTGGACTAATACCATCGACCCAGCCATATTCAGCCCATGTATACCAATCCTGCCCCATTTCGTCAATTCGATAGGGAGGGACAACAGCAGAATTAATGAAGATACCAGGATGTTTATTACGCAAATGACCCGATAATCTTTCTACAAAATCATTTAAGCGACTTTTACGCCACGCATTGAATAGCGCTTCCTCTTCACTACCGGAAGCCATTTCAGATATATCAATACCGCTATCACGGAGAAATAAAATCCTCGTTGTATCACTGAAACAATGCTCTGCTGTTCCAAAACGAATTCTATCATAGTCAATACCATCAAAAGGATATTTTTCCATCACTTCCGAGAACAATCCTATCAGAAAATCCTGGGCATCTTCAACCACCGGCGATATGGGGAGATAATCCCCCCATTGAGGGTTATGAATAAAATAATTCCCCTCTCTATCGAGAGAGATCCAGCTCAGATGTTTATCAAAGAGTGGACCAAGGCTTTCTGCAGCCGGGATATCCATATCATGATACCCATAAAAACCATATTCCATCCAGGCATAGGTTTTTAAGCCATGTTTTTTAGCCAGTTCCACTGCTATTCCCAGATAATCCCTGTCCCTGTAATCTGGATGCTGGGGAAGATACTCACTATCAGGATACACCACATAACCCTGGAAGTAGGCATTTATATATACTGCATTAAGATTTGCCTGGCTGAACTCATAAAACAATTTATCGAGAAAATCTTCCCCTTCAAGCAATTGTGCTTTATTCACCCACACTCCGCGGGTTTCATCACCTGCTGAAAGGGGAGAGAGCAGAAACATGAAAAGGATCAACCCTGACAGAGAAGTAAGAAGCCACCTCAGGGCTTTTAACAACTTCATTATTGCTGTCCGGGTTCGCGAATCTCATCAGGTACAATTACATCCACTTCTTTTTCTTCTACCTCCAGGTCAGGCATTGTGTATTCAGGACCTATTTCACGGATTTTTACAGCATCTTCTGCCGGTTCGGAAAAGACTGTTTCTTTGAGATGGTCAAGATGCTCTTCTACTGTTCCGGCAAACCACAGAACAACACCGCTTGCGCCCATTTCACGTGCCAGTTCTATCTGTGCCTGCAGGTCCTCGGAAGAACGTGCACAATCCAAACCGTACAGCATGGGAAAATCATCCGGCACTTTAGCCTCTGCTTTTTCCACGTGTTCTTCAATATCATCGTAATACAACATGGGACTCAAAGCATCTATCCAACCATGTTCAGCCCAGGTAGGCCAATCCTGTCCCAGTTCATTGATCCGGTAAGGCGGAACTACCGCACTGGTAATTTTTACATCAGGATGATTTTCACGCAGAGCCTGCGAAAATCTTTCCACGAATTTATTCAGCTTGGCTTTTTTCCATTCAATAAAAACCGCTTCCTCTTTGGAACCCTTTTCCATCTCACGGATATCTATACCGGTTTCACGCAGGAAAAGAATACGGGCCGTATCGCTAAAACAAAAATCCGCTGTTCCATAGCGGATCCTGTCAAGATCAATACCGTCAAATGGGTATTTATCCAGCGTTTCCAGATGAATATCAATCAGAAAGTCCTGAGCATCATAATTGACGGGAGACATGGGAACAAAGTCACCCCACTGGGGGTTACGGATAAAGTATTGTCCCTCCCGATCAATAGAGAGCCAATTCGGATGTTTATCAAAAATAGGACCCAGGGTATCTGATTCGGTAACATCAGGGGCGTTAAAACCATAAAATCCCCATTCCATCCAGGCGTATACTTCGAGATCATACTCCCGGGCGAGATTAATTGCTATATCCAGGTAATCTTTTTCTTTATAATCAGGATGTTGGGGCAAATACTCACTACCCGGATAAATAACATGCCCCTGAAAGTATGTGCACAAATTGACAGCATTAAAATTTGCTTCCTGTAAACCGGCAAAAAGTTCATCGAGGAACTCTTCTCCCTCCAGAAGCTGACTTTTATCAACCCATATGCCTCTTGTTTCTTTCATAACATCCTCTCCTATCAAGACAAAGCTAAAAATGAGAATGAATGTTATCAGGATTACTTTCATCTGAACAACTCCTTGTTTTTTACAAATAATACATTGACAGTACTAAATCTCAAGTAAAACCTTTCAAAAAAGAGTGGAAACAATCTTTCATGGCACCTCTTTTATTTATATAAAGCATTGCCCTGAGTGTCCCCATCAGATAAACTCACTCGCAGAAAAAACAGAAATCAGCCCGGATAAACATGATATTATCTTTATTTCATGTTCTTTCGTGCTTTTCGTGGTTTATTCTTCTCTGAAAATAAAACTATTCTCAGGAGTCAGAATTCAGGAAATAGAAGTCAGAATGGGGAAAGAACAAAGAATAAGAATGTATCACGCCAAGCTCGCCAAGCCCGCAAAGTAACACCTTGTAAGAAAATATTAAAGAAGATTGCAAATCCACAAGAGTGAACTTTCAGGAAGACAGAAAATCAGCCCCGGGAAAAGAAAATGTAACAAGGATATACGTGATGAAAACAGCTATACCGGAATAAGATGAGAGTGAAACAGACTCCAGAAAAAGAGAAGATTATCTTTATTTCGTTTTTTTTGTGGTATATTCTCCTCTGAAAATAGAAATACCTTAAGAATTCAGAAAAAGAAGAACAACTAAGAAAACAGAAAAATATTGCTTACAAGTTCTATACTCCCGGGTTACAATTTAGCAGGGCAGACACGCAGG
>PWGE01000116.1 GCA_003554345.1 Candidatus Sumerlaeota bacterium
CTTTAGGATCTACTGATTCAATATCCCCCATCACTTTCCTCCTGTTCTTGTTCTATCTGTCTAATCAGGTTAATTCGCCTTTCATGTCTTCCCTTTTCAAAGGTTTCCTCCAGAAAAGCCCGCAGACATTGCTTAATAAGTTCAACCTTCTGAGTTCGAGCTCCGAACGCCAGAATATTGGCATTATTATGCCGACGAGCCATTCTGGCCACTTCTACTGAATAGCACACGGCACAGCGAACACCCTGTATCTTGTTGGCTGCCATACTGACACCCACACCGGTTCCGCATATCAGAACTCCCATATCAGCTTTTCCCTTTAAAACCTCCAGCCCTACCTTGCGGGCATAGATTGGATAATCAGTGGAATCTTCACTATCAGTTCCCATATCGATAACCTGACAGCTCAGTTCATTTTCAAGAAAACCAATGATCTCTTTTCGAATGGGAAAGGCAGTATGGTCATTTCCAACGGCAATAATACACATAATTTAAACAATCAAAAATTATTATGAAAAGGACACCGCGTATTCTGCGACCATATCTCCCACTTCACTTGTAGAATACCCCATCTTTTTTGCCGAGAGACTTTCAAGCTTGTCCGCGGTAACCTTCATTACAGCCTGTTCAACAGCTTTTGCTGCTTTTTCCTCACCAAGGATGTCCAGCATCATCTGAGCCGCACAAATTGCAGCCAGGGGATTAATAATATTTTTACCCGTATACTTGGGAGCCGAACCACCTATGGGTTCAAACATAGAAACTCCACCCGGATCTGGATTCAGATTTCCACCGGCGGCTATACCCATTCCTCCCTGGATCATAGCGCCCAGATCAGTAATAATATCACCGAACATGTTGTCAGTCACAATGACATCAAACCATTCCGGATTTTTCACCATCCACATACAGGTAGCATCGACATGAGTGTACTCTCTTTTTATGTCGGAATAATCCTGTTCGCCAATTTCATGGAAAGTTCTTTCCCAGAGGTCAAAAGCATAGGTAAGAACATTTGTTTTCCCGCAAAGATTAAGGGTTTTATCCTTATTTCGCCGACGGGTATACTCATACGCAAAACGCAAACAGCGTTCTACTCCTTTACGGGTATTTACTGAGGTTTGAATAGCCACTTCATCAGCAGTTCCTTCTTTTAAGAAACCACCGGTACCGCAATAAAGCCCTTCCGTATTCTCCCGTACCACCACAAAATCCACTTCTTCGGGACCTTTATCCTTGAGGGGAGTCCAGACACCCGGATAGAGCTTCACGGGGCGCAAATTAATATACTGATCCAGCATAAAGCGCATTTTAAGGAGAATGCCTTTTTCCAGGATACCGGGTTTAACTTCTGGATGGCCAATTGCCCCGAGATAAATGGCATCAAACTTCTTAAACTCTTCAACAGCCGAATCCGGGAGCGTTTCACCTGTTTTTTTATATCGTTCACCACCAAAATCAAAATATTCCAGGTTCAGTTCAAAACCGCAGGAATTTCCCACTGCTTCTAAAACCTTCACACCCTCATTAACCACTTCCGGACCTGTTCCATCACCTGGAACAACCGCAACATTATACTTTTTCACTGAAACACCTCCCACGTCAATTTAGCTTTTCAATATGATACTTGAAATTATTGTATTTTAATATTTTCCCCTCAAATAGCAAAAAATAGCAGCCTTTCTTTAACATCAATAGCTCTTTACTCTTAAACTGGAAACATTTTATGAAAAGATTGGTCGCAGTAAAGCCTGCAATAAAAAAAGCCCCGAGCGATACAAACCGCCGGGGCTTTTTTTATTCGATGGATTATGTAGAGAGATTAGTGCTGACCCAGGTTTGTGCGATAAATCTGTCCACGGCTGACTGTACCATTGGTAGGATCATAGGCATGGTGAGAACCTGCTTCATATTGTTCTTCAGTATAACCAAAGGGCATCGGTATGGTATCAGGACCGACACTCCGCAGTGCCCATTCAATTTGATTAGCAGATTCAGGATCCATTGCTAAGCCCTCCGCCAATATTTCCATGGTAGGGGTATTGGGAAAATGATAATCTTGACCTTCCCGACGATGCTTGGTAAAGTCAAACGCCAGAATGGAGTCTAACTCACCATCTTCCGACCAATCTACCGTGTATGGACCCCGTAACAAACCGGGTTGTACAGCCGGTCCTTCAGCAAAAACATCTTCCGGAATAGATGTCATATAAGCAATAGGCGTTGTCAAATGGGTTTGACGTTGTAAATACCGCCCATACCTGCTATCTCCTTCTCCCACTGGATCATAATCAGGTATATATTCATTGTGATCCACGTAATATGATTCCAGTGCAGTAGAAATAGAACGCATATCAGACTGAACTCGTGACACTTTGGCCCGGGTCTGAGCCTGCAAGAAATTGGGGATAGCTATTGCTGCCAGAATGGCAATAATTGCCACCACAATTAAAAGTTCAATTAATGTAAATCCTTTAGATTTCATCCTAACCTCCTATTTGAAATGTTTTACATTAAATATTATATCTCATTCATATTAAAAAACAAATGCTTTTTTAAAAGTTCAAAACATCTACCCTTCAAATGGTTTTTTAGAAATTTTATTTCTGCACATAATAAAAATATTTCATGAGATGGGTTAATGAGGATTTTTATGGTACAGACTGAGGCAAATAAACAGAATTCTTCATGAAAACATCCTTTTTATTCAGTAAGTGGTAAAGAAAGTGATACAAATATTTTTGTATTGTCTTCTTATTCTTTCTTCCGGCTCTTTAGAAAATATACGTTCTTCACACCGACGCAGATGTCGGCGCCACCATAGAGGAAAAACAACTGGACTGACATGGACAGAAATACAGTAAGACCGAACGGATACATCAAACAGCTCTATGGCTGTCAGGAAAATACTATTTCCCGGCTAACATTTA
>PWGE01000390.1 GCA_003554345.1 Candidatus Sumerlaeota bacterium
AATGATTCCCGTGCCAGTTCAAAATCCCCCTGCATAAAATAAAGCAATCCATTAAAGTAGTAGAGATCTTCTTCAGGAATATAATCTTCATGTTCTTCCAGGAAATCCACAAGATAATTATATTGAGCCTTTTGGACAAAAAGTTGAGCTTGAAAGAAGTAATATTCAGAAGGAGGTTCTTCCTGCTGAGAGTAGGGTGCTAATATCTCTTCAACCACTTCATATTCTTCAACGGTTATAAAATAAGCAGCTATCATGAGCAAGAGTTCGTCTTCTATTTCCTCCTCTTTAAGGGTTTCATACAAATGAAGGAGGTCAGCCCTTTCATCTTGAGAAATATAATGCCCGATCAGATAAAAATAATAATCAACAGGGGAGCGTTCTTTCAAAATCCGGCGGGCATAATCCATTTCACTTCTCCGTGCTCCATGGAGTTCCTGGATAAGGAGGGTATTGATTTTCGGCACCTGGAAGTGCAAATTCTGCCCTGTTTGCATAATATAATGAAGGGGAGAGGAAAAAAGAGACATGGCAGAGAATTGCCAGTAAACCAGTATTCCCAGTATACCTATTCCACAAAAGATTTTTTCGATAGAAAAGAATCTTTCAAAACGCTCACTCAAAGCTTCAGCACCAAGAGCCAGAAACATAAAAAATGTTATATGAATAAAAAGATTCGAAGATTTAAGATAGTTCCAACCATCAAAAGAAATATACAGGTAGGCATTAAAAAGAAGATCAGCAACAAGAGAGCCGATGATTACCAGCAGCAGTAGAAAAAAGCGGGGAAAAGAGCGATAAAATTTTATAAGAACAAGAATTCCTGCTATCAAACCCAGGATACTCACTACATTCCACCCGTGGAAAGAAAGAGAAAAAAACTTAGAATAATTCCAGCCCAGCGCCACCTGCAATTCTGCAAAAAGATAGCTAAAAAAATGTCCCAGTCCAGCCAGTTGAAACCTACCCGGCATCCCCATGTAATCATTTATAATAAACATTGATACCGCACACCCCATAACAATTAAAACCATTGGAAGCACGCGTTGGGGCTTATAAAAGCGCAAGCGGACAATAGTTACAATAAGGGTGACTACCAATAACATATGGACCGGTGTCGAAAAGAAAAAAAGGATTGCAGAAAAAAGAAGGCCAGCCAGGTAAAAATATTTTGACTTATCTTTTTTCACTAAATACCAGATAAGGAGAATATTTGTAGCCAGACCCCAAATCATGTTAAACAGTATCAGGCGATAGTAATTATCCAGGAGCCACTCAAAGCGAAAAGCAGCGCTTACGAGCAAAAGACATGTTATACCGGCTACAAAAGCAGAAAACATATACCGGAGCCAGTAAAAGAGTAAAACAGTCATAATAACCCACAGAGCAAGGTGAAACATAAATATCAGTTCCGGATCATTCCAGCCAAAATGTTCGGGTTGCCACCAATGACCCTGCCAGAGTAAAGAGAAGGAATTAATATGAATTATATCAAAAAAGGACCTGCCGACATACCATGTCAGAAAAACAAGAAAAAAGAAGGCGACAATTCCTCCCAGAGAAACAAGGTGATCCCCTGAAATGGGGCGAAGGAGGGAGAAGTGGGAACTCAGAGAAAATTTTTTCACTTTCTCCCATCGGGTTAAAAGGTGCGTGAGAAGTTTCTTGAAGTTCATCAAAATTATGGTCAGGTTAAGAATTTTTTATAAAAACCCGGGCTTCATAAGGTCGTAATATACCGTCAACAATCTCTTTTCCAAAATCATCGTAGTTTCCGATCAAAGGTTGATATTGCCTGTCTCTTAGAGGATTGTCATGCTTTTCCTTACCCAGATTTACAATCACATAAAAATCGTAACGATTTCCCCTGCGGAAAAAAGAAAAAACCTTTTCAGATGGAAATTCAGCCGGTTCAAAAGCCCCATAAATCAAATCTGTGTATTGCTTTCGCACTCCTATCAAACGACGATAATAATGAAAAATTGAACGAGGATTAGAAATAGCATCCTCAACATTGATAAAAGAACTGTTCTTATTTACCGAAATCCATGGTTTTTGAGTGCTGAATCCTGCATAAGCTGAATCATCCCACTGCATAGGGGTTCGAGCATTATCCCGGCTCCGCTGATGGATAACCCGTAAGATCTCCTTCTCAGAAAGATTGCCGCGATTCTTCAGTTGTTTATAAATATCAAAGGTTCGAATATCCCGATAATCATCGATAGTGGGAAACGCTACATTGGTCATGCCGATTTCCTGGCCCTGAAAAAGATAAGGCGTGCCCTGAAGGGTAAGGAGTACAGTGCCCAGAGCCTTCGCGGAATACTCCCGCCATTCTTCCTCATCGCCCATTAAAGATACCGACCTTGGGAGGTCATGATTCTCCAGAAAAAGGGTGTTCCAGGCTTTTCCCTGAAGCTCCAGCTGCCACCTGGTAAAGACTTCTTTCAACACAGAAGGAGGTATAGAAGCCGGTTCGGTAATGTCTCCTGTACCCAGTATTTTATCGAACACCTCAAACTGAAAAACAGTATCCAGTTCTTTGCGATGATATCCTGCATATTTCAAAGCATCTTCCGGTGTTATAAAACCCGTCTCTCCCACGGTCATAACATCTGAAGAGGCAAAAACAGCCTCATTCATTTCCCGCAGATAATCATGAACTCGAGGTTGGTTTAAAAAATAGTCACCACCCCAACCCAGCCCCTCCTTATCCAGAGGAGGCACCGAAGGAAAATTCGGGTCTTTGGAAAGAGTTGCCAGGGAATCCAGCCGAAAACCGTCCACTCCCTGAGCAATCCACCATTCAATGATAGAGTACATTGAGCGCCGCATCTCAGGGTTCTCCCAGTTCAAATCAGGCATTTTCCGGGAATAAAGATGCAGATAGTATTCTCCGAGGTTTTTAACATATTCCCATACCGGT
>PWGE01000046.1 GCA_003554345.1 Candidatus Sumerlaeota bacterium
TACAGTGGGTTAATATGTTGCTTTCCTCTTCTATAAGGGTTTGTCCATGTTCACCAATACGTCGACATGTTTCTATATCTTCTCTCCAGAGATGTGTTGCTTCCTGCAGAAGCAGGTGTGCCAGCTCCCGGGAATTCATGCTTTTTCCACGCTTAAGAACGGAAATACCCCGGTCAATAGCCCAGAATAAATTGACAGCGGTAGGTCGGGCAGTTTTCAGAAAATCCCCTGTTTCCTGCACTTTTTTCAGAAAGGTATTTGCCGAACAGTTGATTTCGTCTTTAACACCCAGCCAGAGCCCAAATATACCGGCTATACCTAAAGCCGGAGCTCCCCGAATCTGAAGTTTTTTTATTGCCTGATACATTTCCCGGGCATTTTTGATATGAAGCCATTTTTCTTCAAAAGGTAAGCGTGTTTGGTCAATTATGTGCAGTTTGTTTTCTTGGAATCGGAGGGGCTGAAACATGTCGAAGTTCCTTTCTTTTAGCTCTTTTTTTTATAATAAATTGGTGGCGGAGTCTTCTTTCCACGGTGACAAAAATAAAGGTTATATAATAACTGAAAAGGCCGAAAACACTGGCACTGATAAGACTTCCCATCCAGACAGGTTTAGAAAGACCCAGGAAAACGCTCACCATATCTCCGCCAATTTGATACTGTACGTCCATTCCCAGTAAAAAAGAGCCCAGATAATAATAGTATAAAATGAGGAAGGGATAGGTTAAAGGATTGGAAATCCAAACGCATAAGAGTAAGAGAGGAAGATTTACCTTAAACAAATAGGCGGCAATAATGCCCAGTACCATGTGGGTTCCCATAAGCGGCGTGAATCCCAGGAAAACCCCCAGGGCTACCGCTCCTGCTGCTTCGCGAGGATGAAACCTCCATAATCGGGGATGAAAAAAGAATTGAAAAAGGGGGGCAAGATGTTTTTTTGCCGCCGTTTTTTCATGTAAAAGACGGCTTATTTGTTTTATATAAGCAAAAAAGCGAATGATATGAGTATTCATCGTTTATTTTCTGAAAAGAGGGATTTCGTTTTCTTACTGATTTGCCGGTAATTAAGGTATTCACAAAATTTTTTGATGAACCATAAAGGGTTTGATATTGCTTTTATGAGATATTTTTTCTTGTTCTGGCGAAACCGTTTCTTTTTAATCTCGGCTTCTTCCAGTTTCGGCAAAAAAGGATGAATCTTTTCAATATCTTGCCGGGTTTTGACTTCGGGATAAAAGACTCGTATCCTGTCGCGGGCTCTGAAAAGTTCATCGGCAGTTCTGCGAATCTCTTCCAGCTCTTCAGCGGTCAGATGTTTGGTGGCAATGACTGCTCGCTGGTACCCATCGTACTGTTCCCATTCTTCAGAAATAATCTGCCCCTTTTTGTGCATTTCCTCGAAAAAAGGAGATCCGGGAAAAGGAGTGGCAATCGAAAACTGGACACTGTCAGGATTCATTGCAAGGGCAAAGTCTATTGTTTGACGTGCAGTATCTCTTGTTTCGCCGGGAAGACCGAAGGCGAAAGTCAGATGCATCTTTATACCGAGTTGTTTGGTAAGGCGGCAGATATGAGCCACTTTTTGCAGATCCAGTTTTTTACCACAACGATTGACAATTTCCTGTGAACCGGTTTCAATGCCGTATTTAACTCCCCATAATCCACTTTGAGCGAGTATTTCAAGCATTTCCTGGTCCATATGATCTGCCCTTGCCATAATGCCCCACGGTATATCCCATTTTCTGTCGATAAAACCATTTGCAATTGCAAAAACATGTTCCCGGTTTATATTGAAGGTGTCATCGTCAAAATAGACAGAGCGAATAGAGTACTTTTCCAAGCAGTGAGCAATTTCATGAAGTACATCTTCAGGATCACGCAAGCGATAGGAAGAGGGTTTATACATGAGATGGGGCCAGTAACAGAAAGAACAATGATAGGGACATCCCCGGCTGGACCACATTTGAAGGCTCGGTTGAGGTATGCCGCATAGATAGTCACGATATTTTTCAACTGGTAAATGGGAACGGGCAGGCCAGGGTAATTTGTCCAGGTCCATTAACAGGGGCCGGGGAGGTTTTTCAATAACGGTGTTTTTCTGTCGGTCCTGGAAAAGAATGCCACGGATATGGTGGAAAGATTCAGCCTTTTCATACGCTTCGGCGACTTCCAGGAGAGAGAATTCGTATTCTCCCCGTAGAACAACATCTATTTCCTGGTGTTCCTGTAAAAACTCCTCATTATATATTAAAAAATGAGCACCGCAGAGAATGAGAAGGCTTTGTCTGTGATCGGCCTTAATCTGGCGTGCCAGGTCGAGGTCGTTTTTCAGAGAGGCTGTGGAAGTTTCCAGAACTATAATGTCCGGTCGAAAATGGGAGATATTTTCAAGGAAAACTGAGGTGTTCAAGCGCTGGGGTATGGCGTCTACCAGAAGAACAGGAAACCCTTCTCTTTCGAGCAAAGCGGTGGCATATGCCAGAAAAAACGGAAAAGGATAATAGTCTGTTCCTTCTTTTTCAAAATGGGGCCATCTCGAACCGGAGCGCACCCCGTAATAACCAGGTTTATACCAGGGAGCGTTCCCCAGGAAAACCCGCGTTTCTTTCATTATACCAGCCCTTTTTCTTTCATTTCGGCGTATGCTTTATCTACTTCATCAATAGCACGGCTATCACGGGCCCACTGGATTAATTCCTTCATGCCTTCTTCAAAAGAAACTCTGGGTTTCCAGCCCAGGCGGGAGGTGATTTTTGAAATGTCAGAAAAACAATGACGAACGTCACCTTTGCGATATTGCCGTGTGATTTTAGGTTCAATGTCTTTATTATATAATGCAGCAAGTGTTCTGGCTATAGATTTGATGGTAAGAGCTTTTCCGCTGCCCACATTGAAAATCTGATAATCGGCTGCCGGATTTTTCA
>PWGE01000014.1 GCA_003554345.1 Candidatus Sumerlaeota bacterium
GAGCAGGTTTCTGACAAAAAAAGGACTTTTTCTCTGTTAAAAGATCCTATTCGGACAGTCCAGGAACATACTCTGATAATTTTTGTGGTTAAAGGTAATTATTCTATTCAGTATAGTTGACTTTGCGTGATACAAATGTATTTCCGGGTATTTATTCTTTCTCCAAATCCTGTTTCATCCTGTTCATCATGTTTAATCTTTTTTCTGGGTTTGATGAGACTATCTTTTTCTGATATCCTTCATATCCTGTCCATCGATGCAAATAATTATCTGGTATCACTTTTCTTTCTCTTCTCTCCTCTTTTCCAAAAGATTTTATCTTCCTTGCGGACTTCGTCTTATTTCTTAATATATATCTGGTATGTATTACTTTGCGGCTTGGCGAGCTTTGCGTGATACATTCTTATTCCGGGGCTTGTTTGTCTTCTCCCCTATCCTATATATCCTGTACATCCTGTGAAATCTGCTTTCCTGGTCTGATGAGATTATCTTTTTCTGATATCCTGTACATCCTCTCCATCGATGCAATACTCTGTTTTCTTAAGCATGGTTTTTTCGTTTCTGTTAAGCTGTTCTATCCTGCTGACTATTCTATTTCCCGTGGTTTCATTTTCAAATCAGAAAATATTTTGCACCGTATTCTTTTTTTATTAATGCGCTATCTGTTATGGTCTATGACAGCATGAATTGACAGTCGTGAACATGGGGAAAGAAAAACCTTTCTCAAGGAGTGAAGGGCATTATCCTTCTGGTAAAGACAACACAGGCTGAAGAGAGGAAAGTAAAAAAATGGAGCGGGAAACGGGGGTCGAACCCGCAACCCTCAGCGTGGAAGGCTGATGCTCTAGCCATTTGAGCTATTCCCGCACAAAAATGGTGGAGGGAGGAGGATTCGAACCTCCGAAGGCTTACGCCAGCAGATTTACAGTCTGCCCCCGTTGGCCGCTTGGGTATCCCTCCAGGGTGTACGTTGGAGCCGGTGATGGGACTCGAACCCGCAACCGGCTGATTACAAATCAGCTGCTCTTCCAGTTGAGCTACACCGGCTATCTTCAGAACTGTTATTATAATAATTCCTCACAGCTTGTCAATATTATTCAGTTTATTTCTGGGGTTATGATAACGCTTTTTTTTCTCAATCCCCTGAAAATAAAAAACTTTATGTTGTTTGACTGTATCCCAGCCTACTTTTAAAGCTTCTCTTTTGGAAAACCCTTTTGTTATCACTTTACTCTTCTAATTCTCCTCGGTTTGTCAATGCTCGTAAACAATATTCCCCGAGATATTATTACTTAAAATGACATTCGTTAATATGAGTGTTGGGACCATAAGATATGCGAGGGTAAAATGAAAGTCATCTCCGAAAAAAGGAGGATCCATAAACATTCCAAATATCCAAATTCCTAATACGAGAGGATATCCAATAGTGACAAACATAATGTCTGACCTTTTTGCAGGAGACGGCAACATATCATAAAAGCTGCGTTTAGTAATGATGCGTTTTAATAACGTACTTAATATTTCCACGATACTAAAAATAATCAGGTATGCTCCACTCATACGATTCAGGGGATATAAGAAACTTGAAGCTAAGACCAGAATCACCGCTATACTTTTGAATATTACGACGGGTTTTAAAATGTTGTCGACAAATTTAAAGGCTACAAAGATATAACATATGAGGAATACGATTGTTAGCATTATAATAGGAGCACCCCAATATGATACATATAATAAAATCCACAACAAAATGTGGTTTTTAGGAGTCTTACGCCTTGCCGTTCGTACTATATTCCCTGAAATATTATTACCTAAAAGGAAATTCATTGTAAAGGCAGTTGGGATCATAAGAAACAGGAGGGTAAAGTTAAAGTCTTCGTACAAATGAGCCTCCATAATCATTGCAATAAGCATTGCAAATATCCAGATTCCTAATAGGATCGGATATACAATAGTGACTCCTGTAATGTCTGACCTTTTTGTAGGCGTCGGCAACATATCATAAAAGCTGCGTTTGGTAAGGATGCGTTTCAATAACGTACTTAATATTTCCACGATACTAAAAATAATCAGGTAGGTTCTACCACTCAGGGGATACAAGAAACTTGAAGCTAATACCACCATTACCGCTATACTTTTGAATATTACGACGGGCTTTAAAATGTTATCGATATATTTTAGGGCTACAATAATATATCCTATCAAAGGTATAATTGCTACTATATCAACAGGAAACACCTCCCATACATAATCAACAGGAAACGCTAACCAAACATAAGTTACAAATAAAAGCAAAGATAATAACTCTTCTTTCGTAAAATTCTCACGCCATGTCATTTGTTTTATCTCCTTTTAATTGATTAGAAAACTGACCATATATCTTCCACCCTTGCCGGGAAAAATATTCGCTTCTCTTAAGACTCCTACGATTTTGTTTGCACTCCAGCCTTCGCGCTGCTCCCTCCCGTCATTTTTCATTCACCCCTCAAAAAAGGATAGCTCTCATTTTCCATAATATCCCAGATCTCTTCAAAATCCCACCCTTCAAAGGTGGCTTGTTGCTTCATTTCAGCAGTAGTTCTGGGTGTTCCTTTTCCCTCATCCGACTGACCGCTGGTTTCTTCGTCGTAGTATGAGGATTCGATAGTACCGTCTGCATGTTTACCTACCAGGCCGCCGGTTTTTTTCTCTCCCGATACTCTGACCGCTGAATAGCTTTTTTGAATAAGGCTCTCTGCCCCTCTATTTTCACCCACCAGTCCACCAATCCGTTCATCACCCGAAACTTCCCCTAGAGCGTAACTATTCAAAATAATACCCTCGTTGATGCCAACCAACCCGCCAGAAAAGCCCTTACAAGATATTTTCACGCGGGCACTGCTTCTTTCAATTATTCCTTCATTTGAACCAACCAAAC
>PWGE01000350.1 GCA_003554345.1 Candidatus Sumerlaeota bacterium
CGGCGGGACGTTTATAAGGAAAATAGAAGCGATTTTTCATAGGTACCCCTCTTTTTGAAGCCGATTGAATCGCATAAGGGCGGAACTTTTTGACGAAAAAACATGGTTTTGACGGTAAAAACAACGTATAATTAAAATAACACCATCCAACCTCTTCATTGGGCGTTGTACATTTACACAAAAAATGTATCCACCGACGAGGCAATCCTGTTTGACGGTTTGAACGAAGAATCGCCGGTTTCAACCGGCCATAACCCGCATCATGGACAACAGACGGCCGAACGCCGGCGTAATTTTGAGCCGGTGTTCGCTAGTGTCCGATGCGGGTTTTTGCATACTTATGTCAGTAGGAATCAAAAAATAAAAAGGAGTGAGTGCATGCGAAGATTTTATGTGATTGTTGTGGTGTTGCTTTTGAGTGTCGTGTTGTCGGCGTGTGGTCTTTTCGGCGACGATTTGGGCGACCGCGACCCTGTCGAAGACCCGGTTAACGGCGACCCCGACCGCATTCCCTTAGACGACGAGGAGCGATGCTCGATGGAAGAGGGTTACGTTTTAATCGGTGAAGAATGCGTGTATGTGAGCCGTGAGTTCTTTAAAGACACTTCTATTTCACGCGAAGAAACGACGCACATCGGCTTGGACGACACCCAGGGGCTGAATGAGCTGATCGCCGATTTGAGCGGTTCGGTCGGCCTTGCGGTCATGTCGAGGGAGCGTTTTGACGCCCAATCCCCGCTTGTTTACGATTCGCCCCTCCGGCTTATGCAAGTTGTAAGCACAAGCGAAGTGGAGGAAGGAGAGAACGTTTTTGCCAAGCTGCTTGAAGACGGCGTGTTTGAGGAGGTCGCCTTCTTGGACCACGACGGCCAAGAAGTGCCTATTGACATGAATCCGTTGTTGCTCGAAGTTTTTGGGGCGTTTACTTTGGTTGTGTTTGAAATCCCCATGCCGGGTGAGCCCGAAGATTTCGAGCACCGGGTGTATTATTCGTACAATTACGGCGGCGCCTATCTCATCCACAACCCTACCGGGAAGGTCTTTGCCACCCGGAACATCGGGTATCACGAACACATTACAACCGAAACGGAAATGTTCAACGAAGAAATCGTATTGACGGTGACCTTGAACGAACCCGTCATGCGGGAAGCGAAAGAGTATCTCTTTGACGAGGACGACAACCCCGTCCTCGACGAAAATGACAACCATCTTTACGAGACGGTCCTCGTACCGGTGCTTGACGAATTCGACGACTCCTTGGTGTTCACAGAGGGTCCTTTGTTGACCGAAACGGTCGAAGTGCCCCTTTATGAACACTATCTTCAAAGGGTGTATGACGACGCTGGCGAACCCGCTTTTGACGACGCTGGCGAACCTCTTTACGAGGAAGTCTCGGAGCCGGTCGTGGACGACGCTGGCGACCCGGTTTATGTCACTGAAGAAGTGGCCGTTCTTGATGGCGATGGCAACGAACAATACGAAGAGACCTTCGACGTCGTCTTGAACGTCGTCGAGTACGTGCACCATATTGAAATCACTTATGAGAGGTACAGCACGCAAGCGCCTTTGCATTACCTAGTGAACCGCTTGTTTTCAATCGTGCTTCACGGGGAAAAGCATGAGAACGAGATCGATATTCTGGCTTCAAATTTGGACATGAACCGACCGGTGTTCGGTTCCGAAGACCTTTATTACCTCGCGCCTTGTTCGACCCTAGATGAAGGCGCAAGCGGCGAGATGGTCGTCAAAGTCTCTTTTGACGACGCCAGTGAAGAACTTGTGCTTGAAGAGCACATGAACGTCACCGCCGCAGGGTTCACAGAATGCGCGCGGTATGTCGATGCGGAAACCGGCGTGGTCTTTTGTTTGAGCGAGGACTTGAAACTGTTTACGCCTGAAGAAGGTCTTAAGACCGTTTCTTACGAGCATCCGCTTACCGGCATCACACTGCCGAACGGGCAGTTGTATTTTTACGCGTACGGCCAATCGTACGACGAGTACTACAAGCTGTACCGCATAACGGCCGATGGCGCGCTGCATGAAGAATTCATCACTTTCGGCGAACGCCACATCACTTGTGAAGACCCGGCGGGCTGCACCCAACACGTCTTTACGCTCTATGAGGGCATGACTTTGGGCGATGAGGACACCTATCCTTTGGAAATCGATCTCGACTTCGGCGACAAGCTGTTTGAAAGCGTCACTTTGGTGGTCGATTCGGTGGATCTCGGAACGTCGACGGAGACGTGCGAAGACGTTGAGGGCTGCGTGCTTTACACTTCGAACATCAGCGTGTTGGACGATGGAACGCCGGTTCCGTTTATAGCGTCGTTTCCGGAAGCCCTTTATCCGGTCGCGTTTGACTTTGGCGACACCATCCCAAACACCTCGGATTTCCATGTGACTTACGAAATCTTTGAAACGAAGCATCAAATGGAACGGCTAAACGCCAATCATCTCTACAACGCCTTCCAAAACATGTACAGATTGGAAGAGGGCCTATATTACCTTTCTTACGACCAGCTTGACGGCGGCATTCTTTTGGACTACGACGCGGCGCTTGAACGCTATCATGCGACCTACACGAACATGCCGCCCACTTTCGAAACGTCCCCATTGGGCGCTGGCTACATCGGCGTCAATGAGTCCAAAAACGCCATTTACTATTTCGAAGAAGACCCGGCCGAGTCTTCCGGATTGTATAGGCATTTCACCATCGAGAATCTCACGGGCGCAGAAGACATCCACGAAGTCCAAAACTTAAGCGTCGATTACGACGGTTCGGTCTATTTCCAGGCCGTCGACAGTTTCCTCTCCACCATCACCGGGGCGATTGCGGCTGATGGCACCATCGATATCGACACCGTCGTCACCGAACGCGAAATCATTCGCTTGCGCCCCATCAACTAACG
>PWGE01000070.1 GCA_003554345.1 Candidatus Sumerlaeota bacterium
CCCCTTTGTCTGTTGAACGCCATACATCATTCTTATTTCCCCCTCCCATCAGAAGAATGCTGCTGTCCGGAAGAGCTACTGTTGTATGACCTGAGCGTGGGCTCCAACCGGCGTTTTCTGTCATTTGAGTCCAGGTTGCCCCCATATCGGTTGAACGCCACACCTCGTTGCTTGCAGTTCCATCAAAGCCTCCCATAAGAACTATACTGTCATCAGGCAAAGCCACGCTGGAATGGAATCTGCGTTCTGTCCACGGGGCATTTTCTGTCATTAATGTCCAGGAACCGCCGTTATTCGTTGAACGCCACACGTCATTTTGATCTTCTCCGTCGAGTCCTCCCATGAGAATAATACTGTCATCAGAAAGGGCAACACTGCTGTGACCGGTACGGGGTGACCATTTTTTGTCATCCGTGGTCATCAGGTTCCAGGTTTGTCCTTTATCTGTAGAACTCCATATATCATCGTACCGTTCTCCGTAACCATCTCCTCCACCCATGATTACGATTCTACCATCTGAGAGCACAACACTGCTATGACCCATCCTTTTCGACCATACGTTCCCTATCACGTTCACCTCTGTCCAGGTAGCCCCCTTATCTGTAGAATGCCAGATATCATTAAATGCCGTATTCCCGTTCCATCCTCCCATGAGAATGACACTTCCATCAGGCAATCCTGAACAGGTATGGCTGTTTCTGGTAGACCACACTGCTGTTGGAGACATTTCTGACCAGTTCTCACTGTAATCCTCGTCTCCAAAATACCATGCCCATCCGGTTGGATTGCCGGTTGACTGGTCAGTAAATTGAACTTCCAGGGGTGAAACTCCACTACGGGGTGTGGCAGAAAAGTCTGCTACAGGAACTGCCCCGAAAGCTGAGAAAGCAGAAAAGAAAAAAAGCATGAGTGAAATTTGAATAAGAGAGCATATGAATGGAGCGTTCGTTCTTTTCAAAAAAAGAAACCCTCGCACTTTTTTTTTGTTTTTCGGTGGTCTGGTGATAGAATTACTGTTTATTACGAGTTGAAACATGGTTTTTACCTCGATCAAATATTTTATAAAATGGCTGTTATGTATTGCCTTGTTGCAATCATCTATTATATTATAATACCTTTTTTTAATGAAGTAAAATCATAGTTATAACAGAGGCGCTTTGATTCAGGAGAATTGATTATCAAACACCTCTTTGCACAGGAAAATAGGTTATTTATAATCTGAGCTATTCAGTGAAAAGGTTGTTATCAGTATGTTTTTATTCAGACAACTTCAAGAAGAAAAATTGAACAATAAATTATTACGACTTCACAGGAACATACGTCGTTATCTCATACCACATGAACAATTGATGGTACGTTTACGTTACAAACTGTTCAACAATTCCCTTGAATACAACCTCAAGTATTTTAGCCAGAACCTTGATATTCATCGAATAATTTATATACCCTCACATCGATTAAATAATTACGTCACTCAGGGAAGAAACAATCCGGAACCTCTTTCAGGAAACCATTTTTTCAGTCGTTTCTTCATAAAAGATGGAGATTGGGATTGCTGGATACGACCCCTTATTCCGGACTATTTGCTTCTCGACAATTCCCGCTCTTTGAATTTCAGGGCAGTATTCCAGGTTTTTCAACAGGGCGTTTCCTATGAAGAGACAGACCGTTATAAAAGAGATTATAAGAAACATGGAAGAGAAGAAGCCGAGCGCTGGAAAAACCGATTGCAAAGTTTATATAACTCTTTCCAGAAATACGGGTATCTCAGTCAGCAGGAACTTCCTTCTCATATTCCGGTGGCTCAATATAAAAAGTGTCCTTATAAAAAATACAAGGAAGTGAGCGTCGCTATTGACCGTGAGGGAAGATTTTTGCGCTTACCTGAATCAGGCAACCGACGGTTAGCCCTGGCAAAAGTGCTGGGAATAAAGCATATTCCGGTATTTGTGCAGGGGGTGCACTATAAGTGGGCACTTCAATGCTATGAAAAACATGGTGGAGACCTGTTAAGGGCAATTAATAAGGAGTTGAGATCCCTGGATGTGGGCTCAGGCTAAGTAAAGGATAGAGTACTTTTCCTCTCCCTGTTTGCTGGCATTATTTACTGTAAGTTATAGGACTCATAAAAAGAAGCCGGCATTATCTCTTAAAGTACTGATAATAATAACACTGAATGCGCCCGTTATACAGTTTTCGTTTCTTTGTGGCCTTTTTTCCGATATATTTTTCGAACTTATTATGGCTTGAAAGGAAGTAAAAAAACCAGGCAGGGTGAGCTTTCATAATCTTTCCCAGGCTCCTTTCAATATCTATGACGGTTTGTTTTTCCTGTAATCGTTCGCCATAAGGTGGATTACTGATCATATATCCACGTGTTTCTTCACTATGAAAATCCTTAATATCGGCAGTTTTAAAAGTGACAAACTCAGAGACATTGGCATTACGGGCGTTGGAATGAGCCGCTTCTATTGTTGGACGGTGATTGTCGTAGCCATAGAGTTGCAATGACTGGTCGGTCTTTTGAGCTGCCCGGGCCTTTTGGTATATTCGGTCCCAGAGACCGGGTTCTATACATTCCCAGTATGTACAGGCAAAATCCCGGTTGAGACCGGGGGCTTTATTGAGAGCAATCTGAGCGGCTTCAATGAGAATCGTTCCTGAACCGCACATGGGGTCAACGAGTGGATAATCGGGTTTCCACCTGCTTAAATAAACAAGGGCTGCAGCAAGTGTCTCTTTGAGAGGAGCTTCACCTGTTGATTGCCTGTATCCACGTTTATGCAGTCCTTCCCCGCTGGTATTCAGGGCTATAGTGACCTTATTCCTGCGGATTTCCACCTCGATGGCATATGTTGCCCCTTTTTCGTTAAACCAGTCGACTGAATAGTGTTGTTTTAACCGTTC
>PWGE01000040.1 GCA_003554345.1 Candidatus Sumerlaeota bacterium
AACCTTGAAGTCTTCATTAGAGCATGGAGCTACAATAAAACTTGAAGAAGCAGAAGGTGAAGCAAGCTCAGAGAAGATTATTGATATTCACGCTGATGATGTAACAATAGAAGACCTGGTAATAAAGAGGACTAGAGCAGAAGGTAACGGCGTAGCACAGGCTATCAAAGTTATTGGACAAGGTATAACAATTAACAACAACAAGCTAGAAGGTAATTGGGGAGAACCAGCAGAACCGGGAATAGCTTACGGTATATCAGTGCAGGCTGGAGATAGTGACTATACCGACGACGTAACAATAACCAATAACGAAATAACAGACTTTATAGTTGGCATCGGAGTAATTTCAATGACTGGCACATGGGATAATCATGGAGAAATTGGTGAAGTAACGGTAACAGATAACGACATTTTAGACTACAGAGAAGAAGGACTGCAAATAGGTGAAATGGGGTATGTAAACGACACTGTTTATGAAGGGTCAGTAGATGAAGTAGTGGTAACAGGGAATGTTTTCGACAGTCCCGATAGCCCAGTAATGCCGCTGCACCACATTGCTGAATATACTCATGTAGATAACGACTTTGTCATCCTTGATTGGGATAACATTGTGAATGATAATACTTTTGAACAGGATGTAGGTGTAGATACCTTTGGACACGGAGATGATGGACATAACAAAAGCGTTATCACCGCACCATGGATTTAGTCCTTCCAAAATCTTGTCCCTGAATGTGTCGAAAAATCTAAGTAAAAGCCTCTAAACATAAAACAACAAAGCAAAGCCCTTTGCCCCTGGCACCAGCCTTGGGCGAAGGGCTTTTTCATGTTTATGCGCTATGCTACAATCAATCTGTATATTTCCAGCGAAAAGGAAAGATCACCTTGCAGCAGCTCAAGAAATACGTTATAGACTTAGCCTTGAGTTTGACAGCTGTGTAAAAGAAATATCGATGAAAAGGGCATAAACAATGAGGTAAAAGAGACGTACCATTACACAGGCTTATTCAATCTGTTGAATATGTTTGTGAGGGCGTAATTTTAACTTGAGTTTGACAGCTGTATAAAAGAAATGTCGGTGAAAAGGGCATAAACAATGAGGTAAAAGAGACGTACCACTACACAGGTTTATTCAATCTGTTGAATATGTTTGGTAGGGCGTAATTTTAAAGCTTTGAATGCTGCATATGCATGGCCGGGCATTTCAGTGCGAGACAGATAGCGCTCACCATCCAAATCTATCTCCACAGCCAGAACCTCTTTCAGGTCTTCTAATGACATCTCTATTTATTTCTCTATTTCTGAGGTATGAATTTTTTTATCACTGCTTCGTGATCTTTGTATTCACCCTCACTCTCTTTGCTATGAAGTATAGCCTGAAAGTCTGCTTCTGGTGGATTTATTTTCTTTGCGGTGTTGCGTAACCTGGCGTGATGTAATTTTATTCTTCTCTGTAAGTTCCATTTTGACTTCTGAATTCTGTCTCCTCCTCTGAAAATAGAACCCTGGAAAAGATGTTTTTACATCAATGATACGGAGATGAAATCAAGATAAGTCCCGAAAGAATAAGAAACCAGAAAATTTGCATCGATACACAGGATGTACAGGATTTCAGAAAAAAGATTATCTCATCTAACCCGGGAAACAGATGTAACAAGAATTGACAGGGTGAAATAGGATGCCAGAGAAAAGATGATGTTATCAGATCCTGGAAACAGAATAGTATCTTTTTTTTTCGTGCTTTTTCGTGGTTTATTCTTATCTGAAAATAGAATCTTCAAAATATTGTATACGTCGTTATAAAAACTATCACTTCATAAGTATGTTTCTGGTCTCCTGGGATCGCCGATCCCCGACTTACAGTCCGCCTATGGCGGTCTGAAAGTCCGCCTATGGCGGATTCATGATTGGTGGCGCTGATGTCTGCATCAGCGTGAATAACTCCTCTGAAAATAAAACTCTTTTGAGACGCAAGATATTGCGTCTCTACCCTGAGATAATTTAATGTGTCTTTTGTAAAAAAATTTATCAGCTTCGTGATTTTTGTTTTTTTTGCATTCTTCCCCCAAATAATATATGTTATGTATGATTTTGCAGGCTTTGCGAGCTTTACGTGATACATTCTTATTCCGGTCTTATTCTGACTACTGTTTCCTGTCTCCTGACTCCTTTTTTGTCTCCTGTCTCCTTTCTCCTTTGTGTTATGTGAACGCCGGTACAATTTATCTTCCCGCCGCCCGAAAAAGCGCCTTTTTTTCCTGCGCATTCAGGGGACGGATTTTTCCAGGCTTTAAATTTCCCAGTGTGAGAGGTCCGAAGGCAGTGCGCTTGATGGAATGGACGCTGGCATTTACACTCTTGAGCATGATCTTGATCTGTCGTTTGATGCCCTGGGTCAATACGATGAGATAGCAAAAGTGATCGCCTTTTCGTCCAAGAGGCTCTATCTTTTTCATGAAGATATGGGTGCCTTCATGAGTAATACCTTTTTCCAGTTTTTGCATTTCCCGGTTGGAAAGCTTTGTATTGATAAGGACTTCGTACTTCTTTTCAATCTCATAGCGGGGATGGGCTAATTTTTGGACAAGATCACCATCGTTGGTCAGTAAAATGAGGCCCTGCGCATCATAATCCAGCCGTCCGGCATAAAAAAGCCGCTCCTTTTTTTCCAGAAAATCTGTAATTATCTTTCGTTGGGGATATTGGGGGTCCCTTTTGCAGCTGCTTAATACGTAAGGAGGTTTGTTAAAAAGGAGATACTCCCGGGGACGCCTGCTGAGCAGTTCTCCTCGGTAATAGACCCTGTCCCGATCCGGATTTATTTTTATCCCCGGTTCGAGCACTTTCTCGCCGTTTATTTCAATGTCACCTCTTTGTATCAGATTGTCAGCTTTTCGGCGGGA
>PWGE01000336.1 GCA_003554345.1 Candidatus Sumerlaeota bacterium
GTTATTCTTTTGGACATTATTATGCCGAATATGGATGGTTTTGAAATGATGGAAGAGATGAAGAAAGACCGGAAAGGACTCAATCCCATTTACATCATGGCCCAGTCAGGTGCCCGTGGTTCTGAACAACAAATTCGTCAGCTGGCAGCAATGCGGGGTCTCATGCAGAAACCGCTCAAGAAACTTACCGGTGGTATAGGAGAAATTGTAGAAACACCTATCGAATCAAATTTCAGAGAAGGACTACGTGTTATTGAGTACTTTATTTCAACCCATGGTGCGCGTAAAGGTCTTGCTGATACTGCCCTGAAAACAGCTGATGCCGGCTATCTTACCAGACGGTTGGTAGATGTAACCCAGGACCTGATCATCAATGAAGTGGACTGTGAAACGGAAGAAGGTATAGAGGTTTCTGCTATTGTGGAAGAAGACAGACACGGTATCAAGATAATCGAAGATATCGATCAACGAGTATATGGTCGTTATGCCGCTGACAATATTTTTGATCCCACCTCATCAAAAATCCTGATGAAAAAAGGTCAACTGATTACCGAAGAACTTGCTCAGACGATAAAACATTCAGGAGTAGAAAAGGTTAAGATTCGCTCTATTCTCACCTGTCGTTCGAAATTTGGCATATGTGCTAAATGTTACGGATTGGATTTAACCAGCGGTGAAGAAGTGAAACTTGGCACCCCTGTAGGAATTATGGCTGCACAATCTATTGGAGAGCCGGGTACTCAGCTCACACTGCGTACTTTCCATATTGGCGGAACTGTTTCTTCTGTGAAAAAAGGAGGAGCTTATGCTGCAAAAAAAGAAGGATGGATTAAAATCCCTGACCACGGTAAGGACAGGCTGTACGAAATACCGGACAGGCTGAAAGACCATGTTAATCTGGGCATAAAGTCCTCTGGTCGAGGGATGAAACAATACGTTTATATTAACCCTGAAACTATTCACGTGAAACTTTATACCAAAGATGATGAAGTAATACAGGATTTCCCTATCCGCAATGGAATGGTTATGTTTGTAGAAGACGGTGAAAACATTAATGATGGCACAACCATTGCTGAATGGGATCCCAACAATGAATATAAATTTCATACAACAGATGGCGGAAAACTCCTGCTGGAAGATGTGATACCTGGCATAAATCTGGACCTTCTGAAACGACGTCTTACCAAAACTGAACCAACAGATTTCGGGGGACTTGATATTGCTATTCCCGGCGAAAAAGGTGCCCTCAATAAGTATATTAACCATCTGTTACTGCTGATGCTCATCAACAAGTTACTGACCAGAACTCATCAAAATACTCTTCTCCTGAAAAAACAAACCGGCAAACAGGATCAGCACTTTTTCCGGTTGATTGAAAAAGATAAAACCAAAGGATTCAAGTCGTTGCAAAAATTACTCGACTATCTGCATAGCAACCGCGTGATTTCAGAACTTGAACAATTATCGACTCTTAAACAGGTCCAGGAATATATTACCCAAACCCGTAAGACCTTAGAAGAGCAGAAGCCCACAAAAGCAATAGCTCGTAACGAAAAGCAGTTTTATCGTTACATTGCCTTCAAACGCTATCTCGACCAGATTGAATCCACCTATTCTAAAAACCTTCCCGGGTCTGTTGATTATGATGATATCATTTTGGCGTACATACTTGGATGGTCTTATCAGATAGCTCACAATCTTGAAAGTACAGCAACTTCTCTTGAAAACTCGGTTAAGGAATTCTGGACATCGGTCACAAAAAAGAGAAAAGAAATAAAGGGAGTGGTCGTTCAAGACCTGTTGAAGACAATCAAAAACCGTAGTGAAACATTGAAAAGAAACTTGAAGTTCATAACCCCTCTGAAGAAGCATAAAGAGGCTTACGAAGAAATATCGCGCAGTGCTGAAACCCTCAAAAGCTCCCTCAAAGAGATGTCAGAGAAGATCACACCTATGATGAAACATGAAGGAATCCCGCCTCAGGAAACAATACCTGAGGATATTAAGGTATCAGCCCGAGATACGAAGAAGACTGTCCAGAGTATTATACGCACTCTGCGTTCGTACAAAGCAAACAAACATTTCCTTCATATTCAACAGCACATGCCTTTCAAACGAAACCCATTTGATCCTAAAATCAAAATCATTGAGCCCGATAAATCCACTGTCACCTATCACCTTCAGGAAAACTATGTACTCGAAGGATACTTCAAAAATCTCGATCGATATTCTCAATTTGAATCCTTTCTTGAGCCCACTGTCACTTATGAAAAACCGATTCCTCTCTACAAATTGAATCGCAGAAAATTCGTTGTGAAAGATATTACCGGCGGACTACCGAGGGTTCAGGAAGTTTTCGAAGCCAGACAACCCAAAGAACCAGCCCATCTTTCTCCCTGTGACGGTGTGATAAAAGAAATCTACAATGACGACAAACATAACTATATCATTGAAATTGAACGGAATGAAGGAAAAGAAGAAGGGGAACTTGTAACGCTCAAAATACCTGAGAGAAGGCAGATTTTTGTAAAAGAAGGAGATACAGTAGAGTTGAGTCAACCTATTACAGAAGGCGCAATAAGTCCTCAGGATTATCTGCAACTAAAAGGTAAAATTGCAGCACAGGGATTCTTACTTAACGAAGTGCAGGAAGTTTATCGAATTCAGGGTGTCAATATAAACGACAAGCATATCGAATGTGTTATCCGCCAGATGTTTAATAAATATCGCATTGTAGACCCTGGTGACACGCAATTCATGGTCGGTCAAAAGGTTAACGAACTCACATTCCGCCAGGTTAATGAAATCATGAAAGAACATGGCAAAAAGATTGCTATTGCAGAACCCATGTTGCTGGGTATCACCAAGGCATCCCTGGAAACTGATTCCTTCCTTTCA
>PWGE01000130.1 GCA_003554345.1 Candidatus Sumerlaeota bacterium
ATAGAACTCTTTTGAGACGCAAAATATTGCGTCTCTACATCGAGATAATTTGACGTTTCTTTCACAATGTTTTGTCATGGTCTTTTTTGCGAGCTTTTTTTGCCCTGGCGTGCTTGTCCGGATTCTGTGTATTTTTTGACTTCCTGAAAGTTCACTCTGGAGGATTTGCGACTTTGCGGGCGTGATACTTTCTTTTTCTGGATTTTTTTTCATCATTGGTGGTGCTAACTTCCGAGTTGGAGTGAATAACTCCCCTGAAAATTCAGGTAGCCTGAGGAGACAGAAAACAGGTTAAAAACCCGCATTTTCCTGACCAAAAAAAGATCTGTCTTATGTGTCCGATTGGTCCCATAGTATTATGTCTGTCCATCTTGTCCGTGTTAGTCCTTGTAGGTCCATGTCAGTCCACTTATTTCCTTTTATGTTGGCGTCGGCCCACGCATCAGCGTGAATAACCCCCCTGAAAAATTTTTCAGGGAAGACTGGTAATATAAATACCATAACTTCCCGCAATAAAAAGAACAATTGTTGCCAGGATGATCATTCGCCAGAATCGCAAGGATTTTGCTTCGAGGGTTTTAGGAAGATATATGAAACCAACTAACAGGCACAGTAAGACCAGGCTTAATATCATGGCAAGATGGTTACTGAGAGTAAAACCTTCCAGAATAGACCGGTGAGGCAGAATGACCTGCAGAAAAGCCAGTATCATGGGATTAAAAATATTGCTGCCCAGAATATTACCCAGAGAAAGATTGATGTCGTATTTCATACTGGAGAAAACGGTGGCTGTTTCTGGTAGGGAGGTGGCAAATGCCAGAAAAAGATATCCCCCGAAAGAATGTCCCCATTCCAGCCGGATAGAAAGTACATCTACCGTTTGTGTCAGACTATAAGCCAGTACGACGAGAAGAATAACGGCAATGCTTAGCTTTCCCCAGAAGAATGAAATGGTATGTTTGTTGGAACCTGGTTCTTGGTGGACTGGTATTTTTCCTGTTTTTTTGCCTATCCACAGGGAAAAGAAGTATAATACCACGATAAGCCACATGGATAGATCAAGCATTCCGATTCTCATGAAAGGAGGATATAACGTTTTAAGCAGGATGAGCAGGGTGAACAGCTGAATAAAAAGACCATTAATAAAATGCTGTGAGTTCTTGATATTGGGTAATAATCCGTGAATGAAAAAGGCGGTAAAAATGATAATGAGATTGAAACAGTTACTGCCAAAAACATTCCCGCCTGCCAGTGCCGCTCCCTCTTCGACAGTTAAAACAGCTGTTAAGGATGTGAAAAACTCCGGTAGTGAGGTAGCCGTCGCCAGTAAGAAAAGTCCGATGAATCCTTTATTTATGCGGGTAATTGATCCCAGATAATCGGCATAATAGGAAAGCCTGCAGGCTACCAGGATGACAGCCGTACTTAAAATAAGAAAAAAGAGAAGGGCGATTGAGGTGGACATCAGGTTTAACTCTTTATTTTCCATAAAATTTAAATAGAATAGGTTAGGAAATCAATAAAAAATAAAGTAGATAAATCAGTAGCATTATAAAAATTGCTCAAACTATTCCGGTGTAAAAGTCCTTTCTTTTTTGAAAATACCCCTCATTTTATGGGTGGATGAGGAGAATAAATAATGTCTATGCCGCTTGAGCTTCAGTGTGTAGATTGCGGTCAAAAATATTCTGTAAAGCAAATTCTTTATCAGTGTACATCCTGTAAGGGTTTGCTGGAAGTTAAACATGACCTGGAGAGACTCAGGAAACTGAACCTTAAAGATCTGTTCGAAGAGCGGTGGAATGCAAAAACACTTCCTTATTCTTCCGGTGTCTGGCGCTATAAGGAGCTGATCTTTCCCGTAAATGATGAGTGTATTGTTTCTCGAAATGAGGGGAATACCAATCTTTATAAATCGGGAAAATATGCGCAGTATGCCGGACTGGATAATTTCATGTTAAAACACGAAGGTGAAAACCCCACAGCATCTTTTAAAGACCGTGGTATGACCTGCGGTGTGTCTGCTGCCAGGTTTCTTGAAGCCAATTCGGTTGCCTGTGCATCCACCGGCAATACCTCCGCTTCAATGGCTTCTTATGCAGCATCATGTGGTATGAAAGCTCTCATTTTCATTCCTGATGGGAAAATTGCCTATGGCAAGCTCTGTCAAGCCCTGGCATATAATGGTAAAACTCTCCAGATCCAGGGAAATTTTGATGATGCCATGACCATGGTGCAACAGGTGTGTGACCAGTATAATATCTATTTGCTGAACTCCATAAATCCTTTCCGGATTGAGGGACAGAAAGCTATTGTATTTGAGATTCTGCAGCAGCTTGACTGGCAGGTTCCTGATTGGTTTGTGATGCCGGGAGGCAATCTGGGAAATAACTCTGCCCTTACCAAGGGATTGCGGGAGCTTTATGAGATTGGTATTATAAGCAAAATACCACGTGTTGCAGTCATTCAGGCTGAAAAATCTAATCCCCTCTATCGGATGTGGAAGGAAAAGAAGGACTTTGAACCCCATCCTGATCCCGATACTATCGCTACCGCTATCAAAATAGGGAACCCTGTTTCCTGGAAGAAGTCTTTAAAGGGAATAGAATGGTGTGATGGGGTGGTGGAACAGGTTTCCGAGCAGGAAATAATGGATGCCAAAGCTATGGTGGATGGTTCGGGTATTGGAGCGGAGCCAGCCAGTTGTTGTAGCGTTGCCGGTGCCAGGAAACTACGGGAAAAAGGCGTTATGAAAAAAGATGATGTGGTGGTGGGAGTTTTGACCGGCCATCTCCTGAAAGATCCTAACGCTACAATTTATTATCACCTGGATGAACTGAAAGATCAGGGCATCACAGGTGCCTTTAGAAATCCACCTCTACAGGTTGAAT
>PWGE01000248.1 GCA_003554345.1 Candidatus Sumerlaeota bacterium
AAAACGTGTAGCTGTCGGCGATGTGATAAAAGACTATTATCCGAAAATTATTGATGAAGATTTGTTCTATCAAATGCAAGCACAATTTAGAAAGAATAAGTTGAAAAAAGGCAATGCCGGTGGAGAAGTAGGCAAAGCGGGAAATCTATTCACACACATTGCTAAATGTGGGCTATGTGGAGCTTCAATGATCTTTCTTGATAAAGGTAAGCCGCCAAAAGGGAGAAAATACTTGTATTGCGATTCAGCAAGAAGGCTTAAAAGCTGCTGTGCAAAAGCTGTCAGATACGATGAATTTGAAAAGCTATTCTTTGATAACTTTGAAGAGCTGGATATTAATGTTTTAATACCAAATGAAGAAGAAAAACAGTCACAAATAATTAAACTCGAAAATACAATGACAGCAGACAAGCAGCGATTATTAGAAATTCATGTAGAGATTGAAAATCTTACAGACAGTATTGGTCATACAAAAGATGCAAGAGTACGAGAGCAATTAGAGAAAAGACTATCAAAAGCGTTTGATGATAAAGAACATTTGCAATCAAAGAATTGGCAATATGAACAAGAAATAATAGAATTAAAACGGCAAAAAGAAGAGCTGAAAAAAGACATTGCTCAATCACAAGAAATATATTCACTTCTTGAAGATGCATCAGATGAAAGCGACCAAATTAATTTAAGGCTTTGTTTAAGACAGCAAATTCAGAAAATAATTGAATGGATAAAAATCTATCCTATACAAGAAGATTATAAAGAGATACAAGAAATAGAACCAGGCTTAGTAAAGATGATGCACAGCAAATATATCGAGAAAGTAAGAATGAAATTCAGAGGCGGTTCGCCTTATTTATTGCGAGCTCTTTATCTAACGGGTACAGCCGAGGTAGATTAAATGATTTTCATTGCCGTGTTTAAGACTATATATATTATGCTGATGATAGGGCCGCCCGGTGCCGGCAAAACCATGCTGGCAGGTCGGTTGCCCGGTATTCTCCCCGCAATGAGCTTTGAAGAAGCCCTGCAAACGACGCGTATTTACAGCCTGGCAGGAGGATTATCAGAGCGCCGGCCTTTTATTTCAAACCGTCCTTTTCGTTCTCCACATCATACTATCAGTGATGTAGCATTGATAGGCGGCGGTACCACTCCGAAACCCGGCGAAGTTTCGCTGGCTCATAATGGAGTGCTTTTTCTTGATGAAATGCTGGAATTTCGCAAGAATGTACTGGAAGTGCTTCGTCAGCCCCTCGAGGAAGGGTGTGTCAGTATCTCCCGGGTGTTGAAAAGCCTGCGTTTTCCTGCTTCTTTCATGCTGGTGGCGGCGATGAATCCGTGTCCCTGTGGTAACCTGGGGGATTCTGTGAAGATGTGTACCTGTTCGCCTTACCAGGTGCAGAGGTATTTTAATAAATTATCCCAGCCTCTGCTTGATCGCATCGATATCCATCTGCAGGTACCTTCTCTGAAGATAGAAGAGATTATAGGCAAAAAAGAAGGAGAAAGCTCCCGGCATATTCGGGAACGGGTGATGCATGCTCGTAAGCTCCAGGAACAACGTTTTCAAGGGCAGGGAATCTTCTGTAATGCCCAGATGTCCCATGCTCAGATGGAGGAACACTGTATGCTGAATAGTGAGGATAGGCGGTTTTTGCAGCAGGTGCTGGAAGCCAGAAAATTGAGTGCCCGGGCATTTTTTAAAATCTTGAAATTAGCTTTAACTATTGCAGACTTGAGTGATGAGAAAATGAATAAAAAGCATCTTTCTCAAGCCTGTCAATTTAGAATTCTCGATAATCGGGAGGCTTTGTGGGCATGAAACAACCAATAACCCTGTCGCGCTGGGAAGATATTCAGCGTTATACAGATATTCCTCTGGATCGGGTACTGGTCATCGGTAATGATCCCGTGCAAGTATATAATATACGATATCATCTTAAAACCATGGTCCAGGAAAAGGAACAGCTTCCCCCTTCTTCACTTATCGATTATCCACCGGAAGGGGAAAAGAATATCCAGCTGAATAAAGCTCATTCCCTGATTAACAGGAGTTCTCATCAGCAAAATTTACTCATTCCTTCCCGGCAGTTTTACTTTCTGACAAATATTGTGGAAAATACCCAGCCGACTAAAAAAGCCAGGAAAATGCTGGATTCTTTTGTAGAGGAAATTTTAACCAGTTCTTTCCATGGTTTTATGGTTTTTCACGTGGAAGACCCCTATTCTTATTCTTTCCTCTTTGCACGCCAGAAGAATCCTCTCTATAAATATTTTCAGAAGAATGGAGTGATTTTCAATATCTCTCTTCCTAACCTGTTATTTGCTTTCAATGATGCTTTTTTGAAGAAAGATTTACGCCAAACCTATTATCACTGGAAAATGCTCCAGAAGAAAAAGGAAGACCCTCGTAAATTACTGATGATGCTGGTCCGCTCGTTGAGATATATATTACAGTACCATACCTGCAGGGATGAAGAAGCTATGAAGGCTATTCCCAAGAGAAACAACTTTTATGCTCAGCATCCCTTTGTAAAGAAAAAACTTTCCCGTTTTGCTGCTAACTTTACAACTGATGAGTTGCTGGAAATTCTCTCGGAAGCGTATCATGCCCATGTTTATCTTTCTCCCACTCAGGAAGATAAGGTCGGTTTTGACAGAGAAGAAATTTTTGAGCAGTTTTTAGTCCGTTCTCTGGCGGTTCTGTCATGATAGGAAAAGTGGTTAATTCTTCTTATGAAATTGAGGAAAAACTGGGGGCAGGAGGAATGGGCGTGGTTTATAAAGCGCTTCAATATTCTCTCCAGCGGCCGGTTGCTATTAAGTTTATTACAGAAAACCCTCTTCATAACCGGGTGATGCTCACCCGTTTTAAAAGGGAAGCCCTTGCCTGTGCCCGTATTTCCCATCCTTATATAGTAAGAATGATAGATTTTAACGAGTGGGAAAACATCTATTATCTGGTCATGGAATATGCTCCTCATGGAAGCCTTGAGGAAATTTTACAACGCCAGAACATGCTGGAAGAGCACGAGGCACTCCTTCTCTTGCTCCAGTCAGTTTCCGCCCTGAAAGCAGCTCATCAGTGTGGAATCGTTCATCGGGATTTAAAACCCTCTAATATGTTGCTCTCTCAGAAAAACCATATAAAGCTCACTGATTTTGGTATTGCTCACCTGGATGATATGACCCAGCTCACCAAAACCGGCAGTGTGCTGGGAACACCTCAATATATGTCTCCTGAGCAGTGTATGGGAAAAGAGGTGGATGAACGTACAGATATTTATTCTTTAGGGGTGGTTTTCTACCAGGTGTTCACCGGTAAACCCCCTTTTCAAGCGGACAATCCCTCTCTTTTGATTCAGAAACATGTCTATGCCCGTCCCCGCCCCCTGCGTGAATATAATGTCAGGATTTCGCCCCCTATTGAAGAGATAATATTGAAATGTCTTGCCAAGTCCCCGGTTGAGCGCTTTAAATCGGCTGAAGATCTTGAAATGGTCATTTTCAATTATATGAGGACAAGAAAAGCGTATGTTTCTGGATAGAGTGAAATTTATTGATGGGCAGGAAGGTGAGCACAGAGAAGTGCTCTTCCTCCCTCTCAATTGTACCCTTTCCTGTTATTGTTTTCCCATTAATGAGGACAGGAAAGAGATGGTTCAGACGTGTGCCCGGCAGGTAATGCCATTCTTTCCCTTTGTCTTTGACCTTGAAGAAAAAGAGAATAATCTCTTTGTTCTTACCGAAATGACCCCTTCTGTTTCCCTTGCAGAAAATGTTCAGGAATTGCCGGAAACAAAAAAACGTTATATGATCACCAAAATGATGCAGGGTATACGGGGGTGGCTTGGTTATGAAGTTTCTCCTCACTGGAGGTTGTGTGCTCCTGCCCTGGATGATTTTTATACAACCCCCCAGGGGGAAATTGTTTGTCCCGCTGTCTGGCGTTTTTTCCAGAAAAGGATGGCAGAAGATGATCAGAATCAGGGATATATTTCTCTTTTGCTGGAAGTGCTTCAGTGGTGTGATAAGATGGGACTTCCCTCTCTTTCTCTTCGTAAAGGGGATATACAACCCGAGAACTTAACTTCTTACATTGACGAGATGATCGAAAATCTTATGACGACTGACTCCGAAGTGCCGGAAGCGGAACAAACAATTCACCTCGACCGCCATGAATGTGTCAACCATGGAGATAGAAAAGGAGAGTTTCGCTGTCGGGTTTGCGCAAGATTTTTTTGCTTTGAGTGTATTATGATGGTGTATGAGCAACCCGTCTGTAACCAGTGTCTTAAGAATGAGCCGGATAAGGTGAGAAGTTTTGTAGAAGAAATTATGCCCTCATCTGGCCGGACCCAGTATAATCTGTGGAATAAAAGCTTTGTTTTTCATTTCTTTTCCGCTCTTCTGTTCAGTAAAGAATCCCTCTCCAGTATTTTTGAGAATATGTCTTTTAAAGAGATGGGCATATTTTTCATGGTGTATGTGCTGGCAATGTTTCTGGGTTTCAGCAGGATGGACTTTACTGTACTGGGTGGGGTCCTTGCCTGGCAATCTGGCGGAATAGGATTGTTCTTTATAGCTTCTCTGCTCCTTTTTAATTTTGATAACCCCTTGCAAATCCTTTTTGCAATGCTTTTTCCTCTGATGAGTACCTCCATACTCTTGAGTCTGCCAGGATATTTTTATATGGCTCCATTGCTGTATGCAGGGTTTATCTGGTCAGGTTTGTTGACGGTGAATTTTCTTATCTACGCTCTTAAAATTGAAATACCTGAAGTGCTCATATCCTGGATGATAGTTCTCTTTATACTTTTTGTTTTTATGGGTGGACTGTTGACGCCTTCTGCATAAAAAAAAGAGGAAAGCCCTTTTGATTGGGCTTTCCTCTTTACTTTCAGAGGCAGAGAGTATCAGTCAAAAAAGAGAAGCTCGCAGTACTTGGGAAGACTCCAGAGTTTATCGTCGGTCAGCAGTTCAAGTTCATCAACGTAACAACGAAGCTTTTCCATCGACGGAATTACTTTTTTCACCAGGAATTCAGCACATTCTCCGTTGTCTTCCAGACCAGATGCTTTTTCTATTTCTTTTTCCAGCCTGGAGAGTATGTCAAGCATTTCATTGATCTTCTTGCTGTAATGTGTCAGGTACTGCATGGGTTTTTCTGTCATGGGCCCTTCTTTTTCAAAGGCATTTTTCAGAGAGCTGATTTGCTGTGCTAATGCTGTTTGATATTTGCTGGCCATGGGATAAATCCGCGATTTGGTCATTTTAAGAGTAAGAGAGGCTTCTATAAGAATATTCTTGCAGTATTTTTCCAGTTCCACGTTATACCTGGCGGAAAGTTCAGAGTGACTGAAAATATTGTGAGAAGAGAAGAGGGACTGAAATTCGGAGTTTACAAAGGCTTTCAGGGCTTCGGGAGTGGTCTTGAGATTGGGTAAATGGCGCTTTTCAGCTTCTTTTAACCATTCTTCGGAATAGTTGTCGCCTTCAAAAAGAATTGTTTTTATCTCAGGAATAAGTTCTTTAATAACCGAGATAACAGCCTCAAAAAGAGGTTTGCCACGTTCCATTTCCTGCGAAAGACGTTTGTTCATCATTTCCAGCCCTTCAGAAACAATGGTGTTTATAACAGTAACAGGAATGGCAATTGACTGAGCAGAACCTACTGCACGGAATTCGAATTTATTGCCGGTAAAGGCGAAAGGTGAAGTGCGATTGCGATCTGTATTATCACGCGGGATACGCGGAATCTGAGTGATACCGATATTGATTATTTCCTGGACGGTTTCACTGGAAACATCTCCCTTTTCTATGCTTTCCAGTATTCGTGTCAATTGTTCTCCAAGGAAGATGGAAATGATGGCAGGAGGCGCCTCATTTCCTCCGAGACGATGGTCATTACCTGCGGAAGCGATAGAAGCTCTCAAAAGAGGGGCGTACTGGTGTACAGCCCAGATAATTGCCACCAAAAAGGTGAGAAATTGAAAGTTTTCGTTGGGATTATCGCCAGGATCCAGCAGGTTCAAGCCATCTGCATTTAATGACCAGTTAAGATGTTTACCACTTCCGTTGATACGTGCAAAAGGTTTTTCATGAAGAGAGAGAAAAAAGTTGTGCTTGATCGCCTTCTTTTTCATGATCTCCATGACGAGCTGATTGTGATCTGCGGCAATATTGGCCTCTTCATAAATAGGTGCTATTTCATACTGATGAGGGGCAACTTCATTGTGCCTGGTTTTTATGGGAATACCCAGTTTGTAAAGTTCTTGTTCTATGTCATGCATGAAAGCCAGCATGCGGTCTTTGATACTGCCAAAATACTGGTCATCTAATTCCTGTCCTTTTGAGGGTTGAGCTCCAAAAAGGGTTCTGCCGGTCATAAGAAGATCCGGTCTCAGAAGGGCGATGTCACGGTCAACCAGGAAGTATTCCTGTTCTGGTCCTACCGACGATTCAACTCTGTTGGCTGGTATGTTGAAATGCTTGAGCAGTTTCCGGGACTTTTCCTGAACAACCTGACAGGACTTCAGGAGAGGGGCTTTTTTGTCAAGGGCTTCTCCATTATACGAGATAAATACTGAAGGTATACAAAGGGTTTTACCCAGATCGCTTTCCATGAGAAAAGCGGGACTGGTGGGATCCCAGGCGGTATATCCTCTTGCTTCGAAAGTGACCCTTAATCCTCCGCTGGGAAAACTGGAGGCATCCGGTTCCTGCTTTACCAGTTGTTTGCCACTGAACCTTTCGATGGCTTTGCCCTTTTCCACTTCGATAAAGGAGTCGTGTTTTTCAGCGGTAGCACCGGTCAGGGGCTGAAACCAGTGAGCATAATGGGTCGCGCCCTTTTCGATTGCCCACTCTTTCATGGCATGTGCGATAGCATTAGCCAGGGAAAATGTCAGTTCTTTTCCTTCTTTCACACATTTCGTGAAGCTCTCATAGTGTTCACTCGATAACTTCGACTGCATGCTTTCGTAGTTGAAAACATTTTCCCCGAAATATTCAGAAACAGCTCCTTTGTCTTTAAACCTGATACCGTTTCCTTTTACAGTCAGGGTCTTTAATACTTCTGTTCTTGCGTTCATTTTCTTTCCTCCTTAATGATAATTGTTGAGTAAATTATAACACCAATCAGATTCTGGGCAATAGATGTTTGTAAATATAAACACTATAAATTCTTTTTTATAGAGGTCATGTGTGTATATAATATACATATAGTGAACCCATAAATTATAGTGTATATTAAAGTGTCGCTGAGAGCTATTGATTGCAAAATAAGAAAAAAATAATTTATAATGACCAGTATAAAGAGTTCATTGGTACTTTGATGTGGCAGGGTTCAGACCGGCTCGTTACGAGGGGATGTGAACATTTTCGGAACCTTTAAAAAGGAAGCCTTTTTATGAATGATAAAAAAGAGTGCTTTAAGTGTAACCTTCGTACTATTCAAAATGATATTGAAAAATACAGTCCCTATCCTGAGAAGGTGCGGCTGGTGGCGGTAAGTAAAGAACAGACTCCCGGGGATGTCAGGGTAATGTATGAGCTCGGCATAAGAGACTTCGGAGAAAACCGTGTGCAGGGGCTTAAGCGAAAACAAAGGGCGCTGTCGGATGTAAAAGATATAAACTGGCATTTTATAGGGCATTTACAGACCAATAAAATCAAACACATCCTGGGCAGGGTGGTGTTACTGCAGTCGGTTGATCGAATCATTCTGGCTGAAAAAATGCAGGAGCGAGCTGAGCGGGATGATTGTATATTGCCCTGCCTTATACAGTTGAATGTTGCTCGTGAAGAACAGAAGTTTGGGATATATCCGGAAGAAGTAGCTGGATTTTTGAGGGTTGTTACAAAATTTTCCCGTTTGAAATGGAGGGGAATAATGACCATGGCACCATATACTAATGATATGGGGTTTTGCTACGAGTTGTTTTGCCAGACAAAGTACCTGTTTGAACAGGTTAAAAAAGAACTATCCTCGGATTACTGCTTTAATATCCTTTCGATGGGCATGAGTAATGACTATATTCCTGCTTTACGGGCGGGGAGTACCATGCTTCGTATAGGTTCCCGGCTTTTCAAGGAAGATGTGTCGCATAATTAATATACGTAAGCGGGGGAAAAACCGACAGGTTATTCTGGAAGATGGTCGTGTTTTTCTTTTGCCGCCGCTGGTGTGTGTGAAGTATAATCTTTCTCCTCATAAACGGCTGTCACAGGAAATGCTCGATAAGATATGCCGTGAAGCAGATCGCGAAAAGGCTTTCCAGTATGCCTTCTTTCTTCTTTCCCGACGTGATTATTCTCAAAAAGCTATGGAACAAAAACTCCGGCGCCGGGTAAATAACAGTCAGATCATAGATGAGGTAATCTCATTCCTGCTTGAAAAGAACTACCTGAATGATGAGCGATTGTTGCAGTCGCTTTTTGAGTACTATCTACAGGAAAGAAAAAGTGGCAGATTATATATAACTCTGAAGCTACGTGAAAAAGGTTTTTCTCAGGAAGATATAGAAAAGTGCTTTCACAGGTGGGATACCGAGTATCCCCGCTGGGAAGAGGAAAACTGCCGGTACTGGGGTGCAAAGTGGCTTGGTAAAAAAGGTTGTCATTCTGTTGAAGAGCTGGATATGCGGAAACGGCATGGTCTGTATGGGTATCTTATGAATAAAGGTTTTTCTTCTCCGGTGGTGGCTGAGTATTTGCAGGAAAAATAAAGATATATACCTTACAATATTTTTTTGTGATGAAATGCTAAGAAAAGATGTGGTGAGAAATAATTATTGAACCTGGATACGGTGGGTTTTGTATTTCAGTTCGTATGGTTTTTGATTTAATGAAATAGAGGTGTCTTTTTCAAATTGAAAAATCAGTTCACCACGTTCTCTGGGGGTAAACTGAAAACTAAACAGTGTGCCCTCTTCCTGGAGCCCCCGGGAAGTACCCTTCCTGTAATGAAGTCTCTGTCGACGGGTATCAATTTGATTGCGGTAATGTTCAGTAAAGGGAAAGCTCTCTCTATAAGGGCCATCCCATACATTTAACCCTGTGGAGATGTGGTTCCCTTTATCCAGATCCCTGAACTGTACGGGACCCCCTTCATAAGAAATAACAATATCTACATAGTTGAAAGATACATTATCAGGGTTAAGAATTTTCATATGGGCCATAATCTCCTCGTTACGGGAAGCTGTTTCAGGAAGTTGGAGGGAAAGCTGGAGAATATCTTGTTTCCCTTCTTCTTTTCTGTATCCATGGGTTGAAGCTCGCAAGTGAAGAACACCGTCAGTGGGACGTATGCTGCGGCCAAGAATATTTGCTCCCCCTATTCCCTTTAAAGAAGTAAAAGAATCGTTTTCAAAAAGAAATCGGGCGATAATGGTGGGGGGTAAGGAAGGAGTGGTAAAGCGCATTAATGCCAGTTGTTCCTGGGGACCGAATGGTGGTAGAGGAGCAGAAGATGAGATATGAACAGTGTTATCTGTTTGAGTGGCACTTAGTGATTCATAGGAAGAAGAAAACTCTTCCAGAATAAATCCTTTAGGAATCTGGAGGAAGGTGTTTTTCTCCTGGATGCGAAAATAACGGGGATTATATCCTTTCAACGAAATCACCACTTCATAAGAGGTCTCCCTGGCGGAAATATCTTCCAGGTTCAGGGAGAGAATAATACCTTCCCTGGTTGGAAGAGAGGGAGAACGAGCTTCTTCCTCTGGTATACGAGTGCGCATCCGACGGGGTGGGTCTACTCTTCCTCTTTCCAGAGAAACCTCTTTTTTGTCTGCCAGCTGAACATGTACCCTGGTACCGGCACTTCCCTGGAGTTTGTTTACGCTTTCTTCTAACGACAGGTTTTCTGCAGGAGTGCCTTCTATACTGATTATTCTATCTCCTTCTTCAAGACCCTGTCTTTGTGCAGGGCTCCCTTCAAATATCTCAAGGATAACAATAGAACCATCCTCGCCTTTAGTGACGCGGGCTCCGATTCCTTGATAAGATTGAGCAATGGTATATAATGAGGAAACAGTCCACAGGAAGATACATATATAAAAGGTTATTTTTCTCATATAAAAATTTTAAGGCTAAAAAGTTGAAATGCAAGACCCATATGAAGGGGTGGTTGTTACCCTGCCCACTTATAATGAAGCGGAGAATATTGAAAAAATATGCAGGGAGCTTTTTGACAGATACTCAGGGGTACGGATAGTGGTTATAGATGATGACTCTCCTGATGGTACTTGGAAAATAGTGAAAGATCTTCAGGAGACCTGTAAAGGTTTATACGTGATACGGCGCCGCGAAAAGGGAAGGGGAACGGCAGGAAGGGATGGTTTTCTTAAAGCTCTTCAGCTGCATGCTTCTTACGTGGTAGAAATGGATGCCGATTTTTCTCATCACCCTCGCTATCTGGGTTGTCTCCTTCAAAAAGCCGATGAAAATACAGTGGTTATTGGTTCCCGGTTGGTAAAAGGGGGGGGAGAAACGGGTCGAAACTTTTTCCGAAAGTACATTACTCTTGCTGCTAACTGGTATATCCGCCTTTTGCTTGGTATAAGTGTGCGGGATTGTACCAGTGGCTACAGGGTCTTTCCCCGTCGTATACTTGAAAAAATACACCTTTCTTCTTTACAGGCGATAGGGCCTGAAATCGTTCAGGAAATGTTGTATCGCTGTCGTAAAGCCAACGCCTGTTTTGAAGAAGTGCCCATCCTCTTCGAAGAACGAGCAGCAGGATCTTCAACTTTTAACATTAAAATCCTCTTGCGGAGCCTTCTCTTTGTATTTTACCTGCGTTTTTTTTATAGATTTTCAGTGAATAAAAAAAAGTATCATGTTTGATAATATACTAATGGGAAAAGCTTCGCCTTTTCTCATTTTATTGTGGAAGATTCTTTTTTATGTGCCCTCCCGGGTATACAGGTTCTTTTTTTTTCTTGATCAGAAGAGAAGAAAAAGATTGAGAAAGAAGCTGTTACCTTTTGAAAATAAGCCAACCATAAGCATTGGAAATATCACGCTGGGCGGGTCGGGAAAAACTATGGTCGGCCTTTCTCTGGTAAAGTATCTGGTAAGAGAAGGTATGGTTGTTGCTGTGGTGCTCAGGGGATATAAGGGAAGTTTGGAACGGGAAGAATCGGCAGTGCTTAACGAAAAGAATTATTTGCTGGCAGGGGATGAGGCACAATTGTATTATAATATAGTGAGAAAAAATAAAGGAATGGTGCTTGTGGGTTATAAGAAGGATATTTCCTGGCTAAAAGCACAGCAAGAGAGTGATGTTGTCCTGTTAGATGATGGGTTCCAACGTTCTGAGATTCCCCGCTCTCTTGATATTCTCTGTTTTGATGCCGGAGTGGGAACGGGAAACGGTTCCCTTTTTCCTGCGGGCTACCTCCGCCAGCCCTTGCAGGATGCTTCGAAGGCAGACTGCTGGTTTATTAAAAACACTTCTTCTGACGAATTCTGTTCGAAGATACTTCTGAATTCTTTCCGGGCCGGACACTATTTTTTTCGACCGGTTGTGCAGTATTTGGAAAATCTGGAAGGGGAAAGAGAATCCTTTGAGAGTCTGTCCGGTGAAACCATTCTCTGTTTTTGTGCCATTGGTAATCCGGATTCATTTTTTTCACTGGTGCATGAAAAAATAAAGCCGCAGCAGATGTATTGTGAGTTTTTTCCCGATCATTATGATTATACTCCTCACTCTTTAAGATCCCTGGAAGAAAAGTATTCACATTGTGATAAAATGCTATGTACTTCCAAGGATTTTGCAAAAATTTACCCTTTAAGGAAGCAAATATCGGGAAAACTGCAAAAAAAATTGTATTTTTTAGGGATAGATATTAAAATATACGCATCAGATTCCCGAGGAGTAGAATGGGGGCAAATAATTGGCCCCGGAATAAAAAATCTTGACAATATAAATAAGAATGCCATATAATGTGTTTATAAAAGAAAAAACTTTCATAAGGAGAAAGTTTTGAAAGTAAATAAGTGCCTGGGTATTTACCTCAGCGACCGTGCTTTTTCTATCAGTCACCTGATAACAAAGGGCAGCAAGTATGAAGTTGACCTTGTACACTGGGAAAAAGTGGACCTGAACCCCAAAGAGCCCGAAGATGTTAAATTTGCCTATTTTGCCAAAAGAATAAAAGAAGTCCTCAAGCAGAATAAAATCAGGACGAAAAATGCTGTTTTTTCTATTTCCGGCATGAGTGTCTTTAACCGAAAAAGGAAACTTCCTAATGTTCCCTCACGCAAGCTGAAGGGGATAGTACGATACGAAGCTTCCCAGGTTATTCCCTTCCCTTATGATCAAATTTATCTGCAATATTGTCCTTATCGTAATCCTGAGGAAAGCAATATAGATGTCTGGATAATGGCCGCAAAGAGGGACCTTGTTGATAACTTTTTGCGAAAAATCAAAAAAACAGGGCTCCGTATAAACAAACTTGAAGTAACGTCGGTGAGTTTATTTAACCTTGCTCAGATGGATAACCTGGAAAGTCTTGATGAAGAAGAGACGTTTGGCGTGGCTTATTTTGGTCATTCTTCAGTAGATATCAGCGTGGGAGATAAAAATCAGCTTGGTTTTACCAGGTCTTCCCCTTTTGCAGGCAATGAGATAGCTAAATCACTTTCTAAAAAGCAAGAGGTCAATTACCTGGAAGCTGAGAATATTCGGGATTCTAAAATTGTGGCTTTACTTGAAGATGTTCAGGAAGAGGATATGCCGGAAGGATATGATTATAAGGCTTCTCAGGATGCCCGGCCTATTATGGAGAGAATGGTGGCAGATGTGCGCCGTTCTATTGATTTTTATATTTCTCAACCCGATGGGGTTGCTGTAGAAAGACTTTTTATCTGTGGGCCTTTATGCCAGATTCCTTTTTTCCGTGAATTTGTAGAAGAGAATCTGGGTCTTCCCG
>PWGE01000034.1 GCA_003554345.1 Candidatus Sumerlaeota bacterium
CATGCCTAAAATGAAGCAACCAATGAAGTTTGATATGGATGAAGGGTGGATAGATGTTGATGAGTGGTTAGATCGTGAAGGCGAAATTGATGATGTTAACCGAAACGTAACATCTATTGAGATGCGCTCTTCAGAAAATGCTATTTACGTGCATTGGGAAGAAGGGAGTCCATAATTGTATTAGCGAGCAAATTACTATACCCTCCCCGGTCATGTGTTAAAATGCAATGTCACAGAAAGCAACGGAAGAACTAGTCGAGAAGGAGAATTACCACGAGCTAACAGAGAAGCAGAAGGCGATTATAGACGCATACGCTGAGAACCCGGATGGAACGCACACAGAGATTTTTGAGTCGGCAAATGAGAATCTGTCGGGTACTGATGATACGGTATCCCGTGCGTACATTCCGGTTGTATTAGATCGATACGAGCAAATTGCGTTTGAACAGAAGCATAAGAATCAGAACGGCCGAGAAGAAAATGAGATGGAATTTGAGTTTCCGGGTGGTGTTGAGAGCGTCGTGATGGAGTTTGAGAGAAATGAATTGGAAGAGATGATCTACGAACCCGAGAAGTTCCGAGATGCTGTGATAGATATGCTGTTGGAGTCAAAATTCAAGTAGACTCCAGCGAAGGTTTTATTTGCGTAGGGATTGAATATCGTGTGTATGTGGCCTTTCAACAATTCAGAGAAGTCAAAAGCAGTAGAGACACCGGATTCAGATCCGGGAAATGGAAATGATGGAGAGACGGTTGAAGTAGAAAAGACACAGAGTAAAAGATATACAGAACATACTGCAATTGCTAAGTTCGTAGATGGTACAGAGGAAGAGTGCGTTTTCGATACGATGAAAAAAGAAGATAATTGTATTGTTTTGGGAGACTATGTTGATGTTGCTGAGAATGAATATGATTTTGGCCCCGGTGGTTTGTATACAGAACATGATTTTGTGACCGAAAAGAATCTAACAATAGCATTTAGGAATCTAAAGACATTTGAGACTGTTAACCGGGAAGGGAAGGAGATGGAGTATACTGTTATAGTTGAGGAATCAGCTTCGGGGGTGGAAGAATGACTCAGAAAGTAGTTTATAATGCTTGCTATGGCGGTTTTAGTGTACACGAAGATTTGATTAAGTGGATGAGAGAAAGGGGTGACGAAGAAGCTAAGGAAGCTACAATTTCGGGAGAATATTACTCCGATGGTTCTGGACCAAAAGGTGAGCATCATAGTGGTGTGAGAGACATTTCACGGGATAACGAACTGCTTGCTGGAGCAGTTGAAGGGAATACTGAGTATGATGGTCGGATTAGTGGAAAACACGCTTCACTTCGTGTGGCAGAAGTTCCCGATGGAGTTAAGTGGACTATTGACGAGTATGATGGAGTAGAGACTGTGAAAGAAAAGAGTAGAACTTTCAGTTAAAATGGCAACGATGGATGGACTATACGGTGATGGTAGCGATCACGAAGTATGTGAAGAGTGTGGACTGTGCCAAGATTGCGAGGATTGCATCTGCAATGGATAGAGTATACCAATTTGAAATATCGAGATGGGCAAGTAAAGTTGAGATATATGAAGGTGTAGATCGTGGTCGAGATGCAGCATATATGGCGATAGAAGAAGACGAGATGTCGGATATGATTGACGAGATGCTTAATGAATTGGAAAGAGAATGAGCAGAATTAACATTTGCGATTCGTGTGGAGATCAGATAAAAGTAGAAGAGGCTCTTTACTTTGAAGTAAATTTCATTGCACGGAAAGCAGGTGGGGATGGTGTACTCCCACAAGGTCTAGTGAACGTTGATTGGAGTCAGCGAGATACAGATGGTGATTTATGCGATGAATGTGCTGAACCAATCATTGAAGAATTGGATAGAATATTATGAGTAATTTTGAAATCAACCAAGAGATATTAGAAGCATCGTCAGTAGATATTATTGACGAGAAGATGCGAGAAGCTACTAAAAAGATCGCCATAGAACGTGAGAGGTTGCTTGCTATGGCACTTCATGCAGGTTATGATGGAGTAGATATACACATGGACACGTCGGTTGTAACGGACTACAGAGACTACTCTATGGGATTTGACTATGAAGTATGGGAAGACGATCCACCGAGAATAGATAGATGGGGTAGTAAAGTTCAACGATATGATTTTCGTTTGTTGGATGATGAAGAGAAACGAAGATTGTTAGCGAGGATTGGGGTGGTAGAATGAAACTAAATGAATATCAAGAAGAAGCAAGCCGAACAGCAATATTCCCAAACGAATTACCCGATTTCCTCGATGTAGGACAAGTGTATACTGTTCTTGGTCAATCCGGTGAGTCCGGTGAAATACAAGAGAAATTAAAGAAGGCAATCAGAGAAGACGAAGAACAGTATGTTGAAGATATGAGAGACGAAGTAGGTGACGTTTTATGGTATCTTTCACAGGTATGTGAAGAATTCGATTGGGACATGGGTGAAATAGCAGAAGATAACCTAGATAAACTTCAAGATAGACAAAAACGTGGTCAATTGACAGGCGAGGGTGATGATAGATAAACACAACGGAATGTGCGATGAATGTGGTTCGTTCAGATTAGAATTTGATGTAGGTTGATATGGGTGTAGAAAGTGTGGTCACGAAGGAGATTACCAACCGGGGAATACTGATTGAGGAAAGGTTTGTGTAAATTTTTGATTGAAATTGTAACCTTATAGGGATGATTTAGTCTGAGAGTGTCGAAATGGGGAGTTTGAAGCCGGAACCGCTTTGTCAAAAACATTTATATGTATTTAGGTTCAAAATTTACTATGGAAGAGCAAGTAGATGCTGGTAACTTTGATTGGTACTTTAAGACAGATGATGATGGGAATGTTTGGATCACACCATC
>PWGE01000409.1 GCA_003554345.1 Candidatus Sumerlaeota bacterium
AATGTGATGTTGTGTGAGACGTACCAGGCGATCAAAAAACATCAGTGGCAAAAAGCTGCGGACCTCTGGGAAGAGATTCTGGAGCTTGATCCGGGGAATTTTTATGCCAAGTATAATCTTTATAATGTCTATTCTATACTTGCTTATCGTTATGCTATGCATGATATGGTGGAAGAATCAATCCCTTTGTGGAAGAAAGCCCTTACCCTTGAACCCAACTCTTTGCCCTTGATTCATAATCTGGCCATTGCCTATGAACAGGTTAATGAAATGGATAAGGCGAAGCGTTACTGGCAGGAAACGCAAAAACGCTGGAAGAAAAAGCTGAATGAAGAACCCGACAATGAAATGGTACGGGAAATGATTATAGAACTCCACCGACATTTTGGAGGTCAGCTGGAACAGGATACCGAAACAAAGGAAGACGCTATTGATGAGTATCGTGAGATACTTAAGATCAATCCCGAGGATAAAGAAACCCGCATTAAAGTGGTGGGAGCGCTGATGAAACAGCGTAAGTGGGATGAGGCACGAAAGGAAGTGAACGAGCTTCTTAAAAAACATCCGGATGATGTGGGATTGCAGATAAGAAAGGGCTGGATTATACTGAATTCCGGGGATGTGAATGGAGCCTTTAATTTCTGGAAAAAAGTGGCCCGCCAGCATCCTGATAAGCCGGAAATAAAAGATCAAATTGTCCGTGCCCACTTAAGCCTGGCGGATAAGTTTAAAGAAAAAAAGCAGTTTAATTCGGCACTGGTTCATTTGAAATCAGCCTTAAAATACCAGAAAAATAATCCTCAAACATTTTTTCAACTGGGCACCCTTTATGAATTGCAGGGGCTGAATGATACTGCATTGCAGTATTATAAGAAAGTAATGGAGTTGGATCCCAAGCACAAGGAGGCTCAGCGAAGAATCATAAAATCCAGGATGAAACATTAATATGATATCGGTAAAGACCCCATTTTTGCGGGATTTTCTTTCTTTTTTGAGATTTATTTTTTTGGAGAATATGTTTCCCTATCAGAAGGAAAAATATTCTCTGCAGAAAGCCAGCCTCGAAAGTGATCTCGCCACCCTGCTGGGAGAGATTATTCAGGAGCAAAAAAAGGCTGAGGAGATCGAGCAGGAACTCTCTCGTATAGAAGATGAAAAGGATACAAATTATACTATCATAAAAGGGATGTTACCGGTTATTGACAGCCTGGAAAGATTGCTGGGTTGGGGAGAAAAATTCAAGAAAAATGACAAAACCCTTAAAAATTGGCTGATTGCTATTGAAGGGATTTATAAACGTATTATAATAAATTTAAAAAAGATTGGTCTGGAAGAGATAGATCCGATTGGAAAGAAAGTCAATCTTAAATATCATGAAGTGATAGAATATCGTCCGACCTATGATCATAGTGAAGGCCATGTTATTGAAACAAAAAGGAAAGGTTATATTTATAAAGGTGAAATATTCAGAGAAGCGCAAGTAGTGGTAGCGCAAAATCTGATAGATAAAGGAGTGTAAATAATGGCGCGTATTATTGGTATTGACTTAGGTACTACAACCACATTGGGGGCATATATTGGACCGAAAGGTCCTGAAATTTTGCCAAACAGGTATGGCGAAAAGGTTACCCCCTCTGTAGTTGCCTTTACAAAAAGTGGGGAAGTTCTCGTAGGGAAAAAAGCCAAGCACGGTGCAGTGATGAATATTGGTCGAACTGTGTTTTCAATAAAGAGACATATGGGAACCAGTTACCGTGTGCGGATTGATGGTGAAGAGCATACCCCCCAGGAAATTTCTTCTATTATCATGCAGTCTATTAAGCAGGATGCTGAAGATTTTTTCGGGGAGTCTGTTGATCAGGCTGTAGTAACAGTTCCTGCTTATTTTACTGAGGTTCAACGTCAGGCAACCAAGGATGCCGGCGAAATTGCAGGATTTAAGGTTCGCCGAATTATTGATGAGCCCACAGCGGCAGCTATTGCGTATGGATTGAATGAAAGTGAGGACCAGACAATAATGGTCTATGACTTTGGTGGTGGAACTTTTGACGTGTCAATTATTGAGATTAGTAGTGGTGTTTTTCATGTTCTTGGTATCAATGGTATTGCCCAGCTGGGTGGAGATGATTTTGACTCCAAAATTGCTGATTGGATACTGGAGCAGGTGAAAAAGGAACATGATGTTGACCTTTCTGAAGACCCCATTGCACTGCAGAGAATTAAAGAAGCAGCAGAAGAAGCTAAAATTGATCTTTCCAATGTAACGGAAACCCAGATCTTGTTGGAAGCAGTAACTATTACAGAAGATGGCCCTCTTTCTCTTGACCTTACCCTGAGCAGACAGGAGTTTGAGGGTATGATTAAAGACCTTGTGAAATCCACAAGGGAACCCATGCAAAAAGCCCTGAAAGATGCCGAAATTGATAAAAAAGATCTGGATGGGGTGCTGCTGGTAGGTGGTTCTACAAGAATTCCATTAATCCAGCGTGAAGTGAAGGACTTTACAGGCAAATCGCCCAAAAAAGATATTGTTCCTGATGAAGTGGTGGCAAAGGGAGCTGCTGTACAGACCCTGGCAATGAAAGGGGTAGAATCCATGCTGGATAATACCCTTGCTGAGAAGTATAAGAAGGATAAACCGGTTATAGTACACGTGACACCTTTTTCTCTGGGTGTAGGACTCAAAGATGACCAGTTTGCACCTTTAATTGAAAAAAATGCCACCTATCCTACAGAGGCAAAAGATGTGTTTACCACTACAAGAGATTTCCAGGAGGCTATTTCTTTTCCGATCTACGAGGGAGAATCTGATCTGGCTTCTGAAAATACCTTTCTGGACCTCTTGAGGATTGAAGGAATAACTCCGGCTCCTAAAGGAGTCCCC
>PWGE01000403.1 GCA_003554345.1 Candidatus Sumerlaeota bacterium
GGAACCTACTATCGCCACTTTTTCTTTCTTTTCTTCTTTTATTGCCGGAATCTTTATTTTTCCTGATTGTTGTTCCATGTCAGCGGCAAAACGCTCCAGTTTTCCGATAGAGACAGGTTGGGACATTTTTCCTACCACACATACCTTTTCACATTGTTCTTCCTGGGGACATACACGTCCGCATACTCCAGGAAGATTGTTGGTTTGCTTGATAATGGCTGCGCTTTCCAGAAAGCGCCCTTCTTTTATAGCATTGATAAATTGAGGAATGTTGATTTCGACAGGGCACCCCTTCACACAAGGGGCTTTTTTGCATTGAAGACAGCGGAGGGATTCTGTTTGAGCTTGTTCTTCAGAATAACCATGAGGAACCTCTGAAAAGTTTTTGATCCTTTTCTCAGGTGTCTGTTCTGGTACCTGCTGGCGAGGTATATCTGTAGGCTTACTCTTTTTCATTGTTGAAATCTCCCAGTTTGCATTGATGTCTTTCTTTTTCCAGATGGGATTCGGCAAATTCTTCATGTTTCGTATAAAATTGAAGCCTCTTATGAAGTTCGTCAAAATCGACCTGATGTCCGTCAAATTCCGGTCCATCGACACAGGCAAATTTTGTATCATTTCCCACTGTTACCCGGCATCCACCGCACATACCTGTTCCGTCGACCATGATGGGATTGAGGCTGACAATGGTAGGTATTTTGTATTCTTTCGTGAGATTGCTTATTGCTTTCATCATAAAAACCGGCCCGATACAATAAACCCTGTCAATTTTTGTTCCTTCTTGAAGAAGTCTTTGTAAGGGGGCAGACACAAGACCTTTTTCACCATAACTACCATCATCTGTGGTAATATGAAAATCATGGGATAATGCCTTCATCTTCACTTCCCAGAATATATTTTCTTTACTCTGTGCTCCTAAGATAGTAATGGTTCTGTTCCCAGCTTTTTTGAGGGCTTTTAAAATAGGATGAAGTGGTGCGGCTCCCAGACCGCCACCTATTGCCACCACTGTTCCTTTTTCATGAATAAGAGTGGGCTTTCCCAGAGGGCCAAAGATGTCCAGTACGGAGTCTCCTTCATTACATCTTTCCATCTCTTTGGTGGTTTTTCCTACAACCTGAATGACCAGTGTAATCGTTCCCTGCTCTTTATCTGAATCCACTATTGAAAGGGGGATTCTTTCTCCTTTATCATGAAGTCGAAGTATGATAAATTGACCGGCTTGATGTTTTTGAGCTACCAGTGGCGCTTTTATTTCCATCATGAAAATGTTTCGGGCTAAACCCTGTTTTTTAATAATAGTATGACTCATATATTGCCTTTCTTTTTAAAAAGATATTTTTCCTTTAGGAGATACTTTGAAATTATGGGCGTTGGGTTCTGAAGGAAGGCCAGGCATGGTGAGCATAGTTCCTGCAATGGGGATGAGATAACCAGCTCCATTGGCTATTCGGACATCTCGTATTTCAAAAGTATAGTTTTGGGGGGCTCCCAGCATCTTTGGATTGTGTGATATTGACTTCTGAGTTTTTGCCACGCATAAGGGGAGATGAGCAAAACCGGCTTCCTCAAATCCATCGATTTTTTTGAGGGCTTTGGGTGTGTAGACAACATTACTGGCTCCGTAAACCTTTTGAGATAAAGTGGCAATTTTATCCTTAATAGGCGTTTCCAGCGGATAAAGATAGTCTGTAGTCCTGGACTGAGGATTTTTACTGAGGTAATCATCTATCTTCTGGCAGAGGCTCTCTGTCCCTTCACTTCCTTCCCTGAAAGCGTAAGAAGTATCAACAACGGCGGCTCCATGTTTGCGGGCATAATCTTGAACCATCTGGATTTCCTTTTCCGTGTCATTGGGAAAGACATTAATGGCAACAAATACCGGCTTATTAAAAAGACGCAGTATTTCAAGATGTCTTTTAAGATGGGGAAGACCATCGCTGAGAAGCTCAGTATTTTCGTTAATTATTTCTGAAGGGACACGACGACCTGAGGACCACTTGATTTTGCCGGATTGATATTTCAATCCTTTTATCGTTACGACTAATACGACGCCGTCGGGATGTAGGTTCCCCTGCCGGGATTTAATATGAAAGAATTTTTCTGCACCGATATCACTACCAAATCCAGCTTCTGTTACGACATAATCTGAATGCTTCAGGGCAATTCGGTCGGCTATAATGGAGGAATTGCCATAAGAAATGTTGGCGAATGGCCCGGTATGGACGAAAGCCGGCGTCTGTTCTGTTGTTTGTACAAGATTAGGCTGGAAAGCGTCTCTGATGATAGCTAAGACAGCGTCAGTTAACCCTAATTCACCAAATTTTATGTATTTTCCTTTGAAACGCTTGGCAAGAAGAATATTATTCAGCTTTTTGCGTGCTTCGGGAAAATCATCGGACAATCCAATGATAGACATGACTTCAGAAGTGGGGGTGATGTCAAAACCGCTTTCCATGGGGATGCCGTTTTTTGAGCCCCCCAATCCCACAACAATATTGCGTAAAAAACGATCATTCATATCCATTACTCGTTGCCAGAGAATATCTCCCCGATGAAAGTCAACGTGTTTGTGAAAAACAGCGTTTTCAAAAAAAGAGGTGATGGCGTTATGACCCTGCGTGATGAGATGAAAATCTCCGGTGAAATTAAGATTTATAAGATCTTCGGGTAAAATGCAGGATTTTCCTCCGCCGGTTGCTCCTCCTTTGATGCCCAGCAATGGTCCGGCTGAAGGTTGACGAAGGGTGACAATACTCTTTTTACCCAGACGATTAAATCCCATTGATAATCCAATGGATGTTACAGTCTTGCCTTCTCCCAGGGGGGTGGGATTGATAGCTGTTACCAGTAGCATCTTTCCTTCTGGCTTTGATTGCAGA
>PWGE01000311.1 GCA_003554345.1 Candidatus Sumerlaeota bacterium
ACCCCGGGCAATTTCCTGACCCGTTTTTACCTTTTCTCCGCTTTCAACAACAGGTTGAGCAGGACCACCTAAATGCTGGATCATGGGTACGTAGGCTTTTTTAGGGGATGGTATTACTTCAATGGGAACTTTCTCAGTTTGCTCTTTATATTCCTTGATAGAAAGGCCACCAGAAAAAGCTTTTTTTAAACGTAAAATCTTGTCCATATTTATTCAGTTAATCAAAATCCAGATGATCACAATAATTTGGCTCATCCCAGAAAATATTAGCCCGGTGCAATTCGCCGTTCCATACATGGTCAGTATAAGATTTGAGTTCAGCATCCTTTTTCTGTATGAAAGATACATTTTCGTCGGATAAATGACGGGCACCAACTTTACGTGCAGCTCGGGCGACAACATTATATCTTACATTATCAATAGCAGGTTTAATTGTTTCAGTAAAAACTTTTTTTGTGACTTTATATTGCTTGAGATTGTATCGATTGTAAGTGGTGTCAAACTTTATAAGGAGATGATAATATAAGTCAAGACAACTTTGCTGTTTTTCGGACCAGCCCAGGTACTTATAAACGTAGTACAGAGTGATTAAAGAAAGGGATAGATACATACTGCATTGGTAGACATGTTGGTTATCAAAATTTTCCCAGTGAACGGAACTGCTTCGATGAGCTTCCAGTACAAAATAATAAGCTCGCAGGGCATAGCCGATAATACAAACATCGTTTTGAGAGAGGTTCTTTTTATTAATCTTTAAATATTTTGCTATAAGGTCGTTTAGTTCAACGCTCTTTTTCTCCTGAACGATAAAATGTTCTTTAAAGTAAATTTTCTGATAGGCAGCAAAAAGATTCAGGGCATCTTCCGGAAAGGAAAGCTTTTTATTAAAATGGTGCAGAATTTCCATCACTCCTCTTTCTGGCTTTCGGGGATTACCACGAACAAAATCCAGGATCTCTTCTTTAACCCCATTAAGAGCAACTTTCCAGCACTGTTCTACTTCTTTTTCTTCAATGCATATTTCTTTGTCTTCCATAACAGGATTATTGTCTTCATCCAGTTGAATGCGGGATACAACTTTTTTTCCATCAGCGCACTGCGAACCATCCTCCAGGGTGCATAAACCTGTCCACCTGGTTAAACCATAAGGGTCACCTTCCCATGTCGAAAGGCCAACCCAGGAAGAATTGTCGTTAATTTGAGTTTTGTAAGGTTCATAACTGAAAGAGAGATATCGTTTTTCTAACTTCCTGCGTAAATACTCATTGGGAGCCAGGGGCAAATATTGAGTTTCAAAGAATTTAACAATGATATTCTTGAAATTAACAGCTGATTTTTTGGAATGAATAAGGGCTTCGTATTCAAAAAAGTGGCACCAGTGGTATTTGGCAATATTTTTACGTTTATCGGTATTGAGCTTTGCCATTGTTTTGTCCAGCACTTTTTTGATGGATGGGTTTTGATAGCATACCCAGTTACTAAAATAGTTTTCCCGGAAAAAACACCAGATATTTGTTTTACTCAAAGAAATGTAGTTGACTCTTTTTATCAGTTCATCTTTGTTTTCTTCGGGTGACTGGCCGGCATCAAACATAAAGTAAAGTTGTGCTTTGTTGATCCCCCGTTTTTTGGTTTCCCGATAAAATTCTTCAGAGGCAATTTTTCCGATGCGGTCATTATAAGCACATTCTGGAAACCAGAAACCGGCGATAAAGGTTTTCTCTTTTAAATATTTATGAATGTATTGATGATACAATTCCAGGAGGGGCATATAAAACTGGACGGCTGTCCGAAGACAGAAGCGAATATCAAAATCTTCTTTCAGTGTTGGCAGTATAATGTGAAAAGGAATGGTGATAGTGGGAGTTATAATACCGGATTGAAACAGGGAAGTGTATGTGGAATAAATTTTGGTACCTGTTTCATAGTCCATTTCCAGAGCTCTGTGGAGCGTAGCAGGGTCTATTGCTAATCCCAGAAAGGGTATGAATTTTTTCTCACCCATCCTGTAAATGAGTTGTCTGTTCTGGAGAGCAGCCTCTTTCATGAGGTTCATGAATTCCTGATACGATTTGAGCAACATTCTGCTCATGTTTATCCCGCGAAATGTTTTCTCGTTGACCTCGGTGCTGACTGGAGAGTACCGTTCACGCAGAAAAGGCGGATTGTTAAGACTGTCAAAAGCAGATTTTTTGCTTTCTGTATCAAGCCTGTCAGGGAATTTATCTTCAATATCTATATAGCATCCACTCAGGGCACCTACACTGTGTTCCAAAGGATGCATCATCCCCTGATTATCTTTTATGAACATCTTTTACCCCTTTATCAGGTTTTTTTAAAGGAGAATAGCCATTAGGAAAGTATTTTATCAAAAATAACCCAAAAAGAAATAACACAAAAGTAATGATGTATAAATAACGAAAAGGAAAAGAATAAGTAAACTCCAGAATATGTTCACCAGCTGAAAGCTGGAACTCAAAAAAGGGATGAGTTGCTTTTGCGGGTTCTATTATTTTGCCGTTTCTTTCTACAGTCCAACCCGGGAAATAATTTTCAGCTATAAGAACTTCACGTTCTTCTTCCAGCGAAAAACGAACTTGAAAGGAGTTAGCACTATGCCGGTTAAAGGTATAGGGAATGACGTCATCGTTTGTGATATCCTGTACAAAAGAAGAGGGTTTTGGATTTTTATAAGCATAAGGGATTCCTGCCAGGGAAACCTCTTCAAATCCGGGTGGAGAAAGCGGAATATAACTTAATACCAATCGCAGATTATAGAGTTGAGGATTTTCTAAAGGAGGATTTGTTTTTGTATATTCCAGGTAAGGCTGAGGTGCTAATGGATGGTAACCATAAAGAGATGAGATTTTCTGGTGCAT
>PWGE01000379.1 GCA_003554345.1 Candidatus Sumerlaeota bacterium
TGCTGGCGCCAATCATCGAACCGGGTGAAGCAATGCTGTGTGGCAGTTTCCAAACCTTGGCCCATCCATAGGCAATGGAGAAAATCAGGAACGTTTGAATCACCAGCGGTACAGCAATCAGCGCGATATGAAACGGGCTATTGATCAGCGCTTCTCCCTGGAAGGTGAAAATAAGAACCAGGGTGAGTAGCAACCCAATCATGGTAATGTTGTCAAAGAATTTGAGAAACACATTTTCAAAGTAGTCCATCCCTTTCCTTTTAATGATTTGTTCCCGGGAAATGTATCCACCGGCCAAAGGAATCACAATGAACAAAAAAACGGAAAGAAGCAGTGTGCCATACGGTACAAACACATCGGACACACCGAGTAAAAAAGCAACAATGGGGGTAAAGGCAAACAGCAATATCAGGTTGTTGACTGCAACTTGCACCAAAGTATAAGCTGGATCACCCCTGGTTAAATGACTCCAGACAAAAACCATGGCTGTACAGGGAGCAGCTCCCAGAAGTACAGCGCCTGCCAGGTACTGATTGGCCAATTCGATCGAAATAAAACTGGAAAAAACCGTGCGGAAAAAGAATGCAGCAATCAGATACATCGTGAAAGGTTTGATCAGCCAGTTGACGGTACAAGTGACAATCAGTCCTTTTGGTCTTTTCGTGGCTTCCACGATGCTTTTGAAGTCAATTTTCAGCATCATCGGATAAATCATGAACCAAATGAGCACCGCAATGGGAATTGATATTTCGTATATCGTGAATTGCCCCAACGTTTCCGGAACAACTGGCAAAAACTGTCCAACGGTGACCCCCACCACAATGCAAAGCGCAACCCATAGCGTTAAATTCCGGCTGAAAAAATCCATCCCTTCACTGACTTTTTCTTTTCTCCGATGACTCAAAACATTGCCTCCTCTCAGCGTTTTATACAGGGCTGAACGAATTCATTCATCGATACATAACAATTCGTTTATATTTATTTGGGTTCATAATAGCATACCTACATGAATTGTCAATCCTTTATTCCTTACATTGACTCGCACTTGATCCCGTCGATGCAAAAAACAAAAAACCCGCCTGGGCATAATCGCCGCAAGCGGGTTTTTTCAGTGTGTTCATTGGTGGGGAATGAGGGACTCGAACCCACGACTCCGTCCACGTCAAGGACGTACTCTTCCAGCTGAGTTAATTCCCCCCGGCTCGTCTTATCATACCATAGAGGCCGGGAGTTGTAAATCAGGGATTTTTTCTTCCGTTTCAAAAAAGAACGCTTTCTCATCCAGCCCATTGGTCGTCATGATCTGGTACGCATCCTGAATCATATGACCAGTTCCACACAAATAGGCTTTGTAGCCGGTAAAAACCCTGTCTTTCAAAAGTGTGGTGGCATGTCCCTTTGGAATGCCCTCCATCGAATCTCTGGACAAAACTGGTAAGTATTGGAAGTGGGGATATTCCTTTTCCAGAGTGCGCAGAGTTTCATGATAGAGAAGGTCTTCCTTATACCGCTGGCCATTGATCAGGAGCACGGATTGCACTTCCTCCCGCTTTGTCAGCACTTCCTGTACCAGGGCAAGAAAGGGGGTAATGCCAATGCCGTTGGCAACAAAAACCATTTTTTCTGTGCCCCGGTCCGGCACCAACACCTCTCCCATCGGACCTTCCAGCTCCACCAAATCTCCTTCCTGGTATTGGTTAAAGATAATGGCTGTGCCGTATCCTTCCGGAATTTGTTTGATGATCAGACTTACCTGACGATATTGTTCATCATAGGAGGCAATGGAGTAAGCCCGATAGGCCTTTGGTTCGTCCGTCACCCTGATCAGCATAAACTGACCAGCTCTGTAGGGTACTGTGGGAGGGTCGACAAACGTCAGCACATATTCCCGAAGATCCTTCGTCAACTGATGGATTCTTTGAATTCGTGCGTAAATCAGGCGTCTATGCTGGTACCCTTCGGGAATCGGTTGTGCCTTGAGGGAATCCGCCTCTTCCTTTGTTTTCAGGCTTAAAATACCTGCCGGACAGTTTTCCACACAGGTTGCACACCGAATACAGTTGAAATCATCAAACTGGTTGTGATCATTCATATTCACATACGGCTCCAACTGGAACGGACACACCCGGGCACATTTGCCGCATCGATGGCACATACTGGGCTGAGTCATCGTGATCAGTTGATCAGTGGACTCGTTGACCCCTGCCTTACGACCCAACGAATAAGCGATTTTCTGGATGGTTCCCATCGGACAAAACTGACACCAAACCCGGGGATTGATGAACACCGCCATCAAACCGCCTGCAATCATCACCACCAGGTAGGTGAACACAAAAACCGATCCCAATCTTTCAAGGAAACTGGTGGTGCCCCAAGTTTGAAATGCTTCAAGCATTCTTCTGCCAAAATTGAACATGAAAAACACAAAGAATCCCACAATCATTGGTTTGGATTTCAAAAAAGAAGGAATTCTTTGATTCATGCTCAAAGGCTGCAGCACCACATCGTATAAACTGCCATGGGGACAAAAATTGCCGCACCAATAGCGTCCCTTGAAAAAAGCAGTGATCGTAAGACCCGCCATAATCGCAATCACCACCAACCCCAGCCTGGGTTCCCAAAGCCCACCAATGGCGATGAACAAGGTCAGAATCCAAGCATATCGCCGGATCCTGGTGAAATCCCTCCGGGTTTTGATATAATAACTGATCTGTTCCATAAGCGCCCCCCTCTTATCCCTGCCCTATAGGGATGGGTTTGGTTCGATGATACCCAAAATGAAGGTTCTTGTCAATGCCCTTTATCTTTTTCCAAGAAAGGCTTGACGACCGATAAAAAAATGGGTAGAATCATAATAACCTACCACCCGGAA
>PWGE01000081.1 GCA_003554345.1 Candidatus Sumerlaeota bacterium
ACATTTCCGCTCATATCATACAATCCCAATTCATTGGGCAGTTTTTTCCCTGCAGGACGAGTTCCCTGACGGCGGAGCATTCGTCCTGTATTTTCTACATACCATGCCACACTATCAATATCACATGAGCCTGAATATGTATATCCTTGACTCTTCTGTCCTCCCCGCGCAGCATATTCCCATTCCGCTTCAGTAGGAAGTCGAAAAATTATTCCCTCAATTTTTTGAACATGTTGATTTAACCAATCAATAAACTTCAAGGCATCATTCCAGCTAACAGAGGTCACCGGATGACCAGAGTCTTGAGAAAACCGCGGCCTTTTCCAGTATGCTCTTCGCGACTTTTGCACGACGTCGCCATCATGTATCCAGGCACTATTTCGTTGTTCTGCTTCAGTTTCATAACCACTATCTTCAATAAACGCCTGAAAAACCTCAATAGTTACTGGATATTTGCCTGTCCAGAAATCATCAACCATCACCTCATGAACAGGACTTGCATCCGTTGCTCCCTCCTCAGAACCCCTTAAGAAAGAACCTCCTTCAATCCATACCATTTTAAAGGTGATGTCTTCATGTATATTTATAATAAAGTCATCTCTCAGGCATAAAATCTCTTCAGCCGGTTTCTTTCCATGGTCAGCTTCTTTTGAATGGGGATCTACAGTCGGCACGTTCTCCCGGTTTTCAGGTGCCTCTTCCCCATTTTCTGCAGCTATCCCCGTATAATCGGAATAATCATGCCTCCCCATACAAGATAGAAATATCCCCAGAGATAAAAGCACGATTACAATTTTCACAAATAACAGCGAAAAACCTTTTTGAGGGAACAGAGGGTCTTTTTCCCTCTTCATAACAAGAGCAGGATTCAATTGATGAGAAATGAGCCAACAGTTAACATGTTTTTTTTCATTTAATAACATTTTTCAGGAATTTTTTAAATGCTTTCAGATCAGATTTTTTTCAATTACTCGCTTTGAAAGGTTAAAAAAACAATACGCCCTCTAAAATCCTCCCGCCAAAAGTGCTTGCTTCCTTCTCCCTCCAGAATAATAAAATACCGGCCGGCGAGACCCATATGGTTCCTCACTCAATAAAACAGTATAATAAGAACTTTTGTTTTTATAAAAACTTATTTTATTACAGATTATTATTTTGTCCTGCACTTTTTCTTTTGCAGTTTGCAGAAATTTTTCTCACCCCCTCTTCAACTGCATGGACAGTTCAGTCAGAAAGAGTAAATTTTAGAGGATACGCCGACAACACCAGCCATGTCATTCTGTAAAGAAAGGTGGGAAATACTACATAGAAACATCTTCTTTATAAGCTTAAAGCTATAAAAATATGCAAGTATTTTTGGCTGTGTTATACATCATATTTTCATTGTTCAGGAAAATATGATACAGCGAGCTCTCTGAAACCAAAACCATAAACCGGAAACTGTTTAATATAACACAAGACGCTTTTCTTTTTACTTTTATCCCGAAATACGTTGAAAGCGATATCTGCATAATGTAAAATAAAGAGCATAAAAAGAATAAAAGAGCTGTCAAAAATCTGCCAGCAATATACATATTACTGAAATAACTGCCAGTGATCTCCCTGAATCATCGTCTGTCCAATCACCTCAATCTCACTGGACACTTTTTCCCCGAACCAGAAGTCCCCTTCTTTGAGCATTTGCCACTCTGTCACATACTTCATAGCATCTTCAGGAGCTTGAAAAGGTATACTAAAAGTGCCTTCACCTCCGGGCACAATATCATCAGTATATCCTACTCTTACACTGTCATGGCTTACAAAAGGATCCTCATCCCCTACCGCTCCCAGGTATACCCTGTCTTGCATTCGCCAGGTCATATTTCCGGTATTTTTAAAGGTGAGTGAAACTTCCTTTTCATCTCCCCTGCGCATTCGATGCGGTATATCCATATTCATCAATTCACTATCATAGTTCGGTTCTTCTATTTCCTGAAGTGAAAATTTAACGGCATCAGCAACGATGATATCAGGAGAACTTCCATGGCCGGTGACAGTAACCGAACCGGTCTGATCCTGCACAAAGTAATATGTGCCCAGGCTATTCCATTGGGCACCATCAGTACGCTGGTTCTGGATCACCACATCGCTCCCCCGACCGTGTTCAATTTCATATCGAACATTTGTTTCCCGGTTATTTCCGGCTACCCACCATGCATAAACTTCATACATACCACTGCGAGGAATAGTCAATTTCCAGCGAAAAAAAATATCTTCATTTCCTGCATTGCACACGTAATAATCATCTTCCCAGGGGATACCAAAGGAACTTGACCACCATCCATCTGAATATTCCACCTGATCTTCATCCCTGTTGTCAATTATATATTCTCCCATTCCGTCCCCTCTGAAATGGAAATAAACGGCATCTGCAATGACATCTTTTGAGCTATCGGCAACGTTATTAACACTCACCGAACCTGCTGTTCCCTCCTCAAAAGCAAAAGTGCCCAGAGATTTCCATTGCCCACCTCTCCTGGTCTGATCAACCATAACAGTCTGTGTACCAATGGCATCTTGAACTGTATATGGCACCTCTTCAGAACATGAAGGGAGGGATACATACCATATATAAACCTCGTAGACTCCTGGTCGAGCAAGCTCCGGAGTCCAGGTAACAGACGCCAAGGTGTCCCCGCCTGTTATACGTAGAGAATGTTGATTATAAGAGTTGTCGTAGGAAACCGTTTCCCAGTTTCCTGCTCTATGGCACTCTCCATCGTCCCAATCGATAAGATACCTGGGAACAACCGCCCAGACGGTTGGAACCGAACGCTGAAAACCATCAGCTGGATTGTTTTTTACAGCACCATCGGCCCACATAGGGGTTG
>PWGE01000382.1 GCA_003554345.1 Candidatus Sumerlaeota bacterium
AAAAAGAGCCGTACATCCAGCTGAGATGGAAGTATTATTATACGGGAGAGAGGCTGACAGAGGAACATGGAAGACGTGATGAACTGCGGCTGGATGAGATAACGGTAACGGGAGAAAGATATACCGGCGTAGAGGGATGGCGATGGTATGAGTAGGGGATGTTAGGTAATAAGGAATAAGTGATAAGGAATAAGTGATAAGGAATAGTTAATAAATACAACTTTGATAGTCAGAATGGTAAATGACAGAGAAGAAGAAAAGTATCACGCAAAGCTCGCAAAGCCCGCAAAGCCATACCACAGAGAAAATAAATGGGGAAAGAAAGTAAAGGCCTCAAAAACAAGGAGAAATCTTTTGGAAAAGAAAAGATAAGAAAAAACATCTAAGAGAAGAAAAGAATTAACGGGATATACAGGGTGCCAGAAAAAAGATGAACTCATCAGATCCGAAAAACAGAAGGTTATCTTTATTTCGAGTTTTTTCGTGCCTTTCGTTGTTTATTCTTTTCACATGGTAAAGGCGCAATATTTTGCGTCTTAAAAGAGTTTTATTATCAGGGGAGAATAAAGAAAAAAGCTCCCATTAAAAGAAGTGTAAAATGCGATGAGCAGGAAGAAGTTCGAGAAATATGAGCTAAAAACACAAAAGAGTGTCTTGTATCGGTAAGTATAGTATATACAACAATATTAGAAAAATTGCAAGACAAGGATCGGGAAAACGTGAAAAGTTCCTGGTATTAAACAAGCGTTCGGCTTATTAAAGTATTAGTGGTGAGCAAGCTATTTTACTTATAATATAAAACTTTCCCAAATAAGGTGAAAGGCTTATGAAATATTTTTTTCTATTCATTATTTTTGTGACTTCTTTTTCTATAGTTTCTTACGAAGAGGCGTTTGATGCAGTATCTGTTCGTGTGGAAAAGCTGAACAATGATTTTTTCAAAGAAGAAGTTTTTCCGCAGTATGGTGATGGGAGCGGTATGATTAAGGGGGAAGGTATCGGATGGACAGGAGGATTCTGGTGTGGTATGAACTGGTATCATTATCTGAGAAATCCTGAAGATGCCAACCTGGAAAGAGCACGTATATGGACCGACTGGTTGCTCCAGGAAGCCCAGGAATTTGATACTCATGACCTGGGTTTTCTTTATCATCATTCTGCTGTGCTTGCTTATGAGCTTACAGGAGATAAAGAATATAAATTAGCGGCTCTGGATGCTGCAGACCGCCTCCTTGAAAGAATGCACCCCGAAGCCGGTGTCATAACGCTCGCTCCTCGCTGGAATGATCAAACTTCAGCAGATACTACGGCTAATCTTCCTCTTCTGGCATGGGCTTATGACATAAGCGGTGATAAACAATATAAAGAAGGCATTCAAAAGCATCTGTCAAATGCTCTTCCTTACCTGATAAGAGAGGATGATTCAACGTATCATGCCTTTTCCTTTGATCTTGAGACGGGAGAGGTATTATGGCAGGGTTCTATTCATAACCAGGGTTATAGCGATGAATCTTGCTGGAGTCGTGGACATTTCTGGCTTGCATTTGGATTATTGAGAATATATCAATATGGCTTTGAAGAATACGTGGATATTGCCAGAGAATTGGTTGAATATGCTTTAGAGTTTTATGAACCCGGCAAATTGTTGTGGTATGATTTTAAAGATCCTGACCCGCAATGGAAAGATTCTTCCGCTGTTGTTTTGATGGCTTATTGTTTACAGTATTTATCTGAAATTTATAATGACCAGCAGTATCAACAAAAGGCAGATGAGATGATTCAGACGGTGATTTCTACTTCGCTGGATATAGATAAGGCGAGCCCTTCTGCAGGAGTAGTGGGGAATTGCTATTATAGACAGCAACAACCAGAAATTGAAGGGTTTTGGGGAACATATTATTTTTATGAATACTTGTGGGAATATGGTGAATTGGAACCATTAGAGGTGGCTACCTGGGAATTGTATGAATGATGCTAAAAAGTATTCCTTGTTCTCCTGGCTGGAATATGACGCCATTTAAGTTGCAATTTTCTTCCGTTTTTTTTATTCTTTGAATTTTTTCTGGATTCTTTTGCTTGTATTCAGTCTCCCTGCCAGGGGTGAAGATATGTGGAATGGAGACAGGTTCTGTGCTGTCAAAGGGGATACTTCTCTGAAAATAGAACCCTGGAAAAGATGTTTTACATCGATGATACCGGGATGAAGTCAAGATAAGTCTAGAAAAATTTGCATCGATGCACAGGATAGTCAGGATAGGGAATAAAGACAAACAAACCCCGGAATAAGAATGCATCCCGCGCCCGCCAAGACGCAAATTCGCCAGAAGCGGGTCTTCAGGAAAACCTTATAAAAAAAAGAAATTAGAGAATATTGCAGAGAAAGCAAAGACCGCGAAAGATAACAAAGATTGCAAAATCGCTAGAGAGAACTTTCAGAAAGACAGAAAATCAGCACCGGGAAACATGATATTATCTTTTTTTCGTGTTCTTTCGTGCTTTTCGTGGTTTATTCTTCTCTGAAAATAGACTCTTCAAAATATAGCACACGTTGCTATAAAAACTTGCACTTCATGAGTGTACTTCTGGTTTCCTGGGAGCGCCGATATCCGACTTACAGTCTGCCTATGGCGGTATCGGCATCTTCAGCAAGCTATAGAGTATTTACATGATTGGTGGTGTCAGCCTTCGCGCTGGTGTGAGGAACTCCCAGAACCCCTTTTCAGACGAATCTTTTATAAAGTTGTATAAATTGTTCCAGTAATGTTTCTTCCCGGAAAGTTTGGGCTATTGCCTCGGTTGCTTGTTCTGTGAAATGATCCTGAAGTTCCTTTTGTTGCAGTAATTGCCTGGTATAG
>PWGE01000195.1 GCA_003554345.1 Candidatus Sumerlaeota bacterium
TGCACTGTCGGTAATTGTTCATCGTGAACAGGCGTATGCCCGGGGACGGGCTCTGCTTCAGAAACTGAAACAGTTGATACCCCGCCAGATGTTTGAGGTGGCATTGCAGGCGGCAGTGGGGTCAAAAATAATTGCCAGGGAAACGGTAAAAGCTTTGAGGAAAAACGTCACTGCTAAATGTTACGGTGGTGATGTGACCCGAAAAAGAAAATTACTTGAAAAACAAAAAGAGGGAAAGAAAAGAATGAAAAAAGTTGCCAGTATTGATATTCCCCAGGAAGCCTTTATGGCTGTATTAGAAGCAGATAAGGATAGTAAGTGATGAAAAACAGGAAAAACATTTACGAATACGTCGAAAATATTCATACTATTTTACCCCGGGGAAAGGAAGATCTTATTCTTAAGACGATTATCGAACGTTTTGAGAATGAAGAAAAGCCTTCCCGGATTATAGAAGACATGTATGAAGAATATGGGTCGACTGTTGATTTTCATGCTATCGTCCGAACAATGGTCGTTGCTCTTGATAATATTGGTAAACTTCAGGCGATTCTTAACAAATATGCTGATGAATATTCCCGCTTGTATGTAGTAGGAAGAACACCTCGTGAAAGGAAATGTGAATGGTGTCGTAAAAATGTGGAAGGGCAGATTTTCCGCTTGATAAAAAATCCCGATCAGAAAATGAAAAATGATGTGATAGAAGACCCTGTTTTTGAAAAAGTAACACTGCTCTGGCCTCAAAAAACCCTGAATCCTGAAAAACGATGGGTTAGGGCAGATTTTCAACATGTTAACTGTCATTGTTCTTTTGAATTCTTCGACCCATTGATTAATGTGTATAACCCTCAAACCCAGGAAATTGAAACAGTTATGGATGAAGAAGAAGGTCCGGATTACATGCAAAAAGCCTACCGTCAGCTTCTTCTTACTGAGGTGATAAAAGAAAAAGAAAACCTTGAAAAGGTATCATCGCCCCGGGAAAAAGAGTGGCATGAGAAAAATATAAAAGAATTAAAAGAAAATATCGTTAAAATTAGTAAAAGGATACAAAATGGTGACAGATGATCTGGAACTTATTGGTTGTTGATGATAATAAAGATAACTGTAATACTATTGCCAGTGCTCTAAAAAAAATAGAGGGGCTGGATATATATAAAGCTTATGACCCGGTAAGGGGTAAAAAGTTACTTGAAAACAAGGATTTTGATATGGTCATTACCGACCTGAAAATGCCCTCCCTGGATGGTCTCTCCTTTATAAAAGAAGTGCTGGAAAAAAATTCAGAAGCCTCATGCGTTGTATTAACGGCATACGGCACCATTGAAAATGCTGTGGAAGCCATGAAATCAGGAGCGTATGATTATTTAACCAAGCCGATTAATCTTCAGGAGCTACGACATACTGTACGTAAAATGATAAGTCACCAGGAACTGCTGGAAAAAAACCGCCGGCTAACAGAAGAAAAGGTGCAATCAGAAGAGGACTTGAAATTTATATACCGTTCCCGGCCTATGAAACAGATAGATGATTTTATAAAAAGAATTGCTCCCTCGGAAAGTCCTGTACTAATTCAGGGAGAAAGCGGTACCGGCAAAGAAGTGGTGGCAAGGTTAATTCATCGCCTTTCCGGGAGGGCTCCCGCTGACTTTATTGTACTCAACTGTGCTGCGGTGAATGAGTCTCTGCTGGAAAGTGAACTGTTCGGTCATGAAAAGGGAGCCTTTACCGGCGCAGAGCGAGTCAAAAAGGGGTTTTTAGAAGTTTCTCATAAAGGGACTCTTTTTCTGGACGAAATTGGGGAAATGTCTTCCCGCTTACAATCAAGACTTTTGCGCGTTCTGGAAAGAGGAGAGTTTTACCGCGTGGGGAGTACTCGAACTATCAAAACGAATGCCCGTATCATAGCGGCTACCAACAGGGATTTAAAGAAGCTTGTTTCTACCGGGGATTTTCGAGAAGATCTCTTCTTCAGGCTCAATGTTTTTAATGTGACAATACCACCTCTACGTGAACGTCGGTCAGATATTCCCCTTTTATTTGATTATTTTCTTAAACAATATGCCAGAAGTCTTCTGAAAAATATACCGGCCGTTGAGGAGGAAGTATATCATATTCTTTCTCAATATAATTGGCCGGGTAATGTCAGAGAGTTGAAAAATCTCGTTGAATACCTGATGATATTAAGTAAGGGTTCTTCAATTGCTCCTCAGCATCTTCCTTCGGAACTCACCAGGCATTATCAAAAAAGTACCTCCTCCCTGAAAATTCCCATTGGCAGCTCAATGAAGGAGATAGAAAGAAAAGCCATGTTAAAGACGCTGGAAAACTGCAATAATAATCGTACGCAGGCTGCCCGTATTCTGGGGGTAAGTCGTCGTACTCTTATCAGAAAGTTAAAGGAATATTCAAAAATTGAAAACAATTCTGGATAAAGCTTTTTATACAGGCATTATATGTGCTATTGCCCTTCATTTGATTATATTGCTCTTAATTATTTCGGGTGATTTGGGAAAGGAACATGAAGAAGTTCCTCCTTCTCCTATCAGAGCAAGTCTCATAGAACCGGAGCCAGAACCCGAACCGGCTCCTGAACCGTCCCCCGAACCAGAACCGGAGCCGGAACCCGAACCTGAGCCAGAACCTGAGCCGGATCCCGAACCTGAGCCAGAACCTGAGCCGGATCCAGAGCCTGAACCTGAACCCCAGCCTGAACCTGAGCCGGAACCCGAACCTGAGCCGGCTCCAGAGCCTGAGCCGGAACCACGTGAACGTCGGGAAAGGCAGATTCCTGACAGACCTCAACCGCGTGAGAGACCTGAGCCTCCCTCTCGTCCCGACCCTGCA
>PWGE01000085.1 GCA_003554345.1 Candidatus Sumerlaeota bacterium
GTAACATATTATCGAGAAGTGTAACTGAAGGAATGTAAATGGCTTTTTTTTGGAACTATACGTTAAAGCTTGATGATAAGGGACGTATCACGATCCCTTCTGAATATAAGCATACTCTGGAAAAAGATTTTCGAACCAGTGTATTAGCGGTAGTCCATGGTGTCGTGCAGCAGAAATGTCTGGTGGTATATCCACAGGATATATGGGTACAGAAAATGAAAAAACTGATTCAATCCAGTTCAGGCACCCAGGATGCTCGAAAAATATTGAATCTGCGTAGATATCTTACCAGCAATACTTATCAGAAAGAACTTGATAAGAATGGCAAGTTACTCATTCCACCGCGTTTGTGGCACAAACTTGATATAGATAATATCCGAAACGGTATTGAGATGGTTATCATTGGTAATTTTGATTGCTTTGAAGTCTGGTTAAAAAGCACCTGGGATAATTATCAGCAAAGTGAAATGAGCAGTTACCAGCAAGGCGTGGACCCGGAAGAGTTTACAGAACTCAATCCTGAAGAATTGTTTTACCTGGGAAATGATGATGACGATGAAGCATAAGAAAAAAAGAGTGTATCATTTTAGACATGTACATTTGCATGAAAGTGAAAGGAAGCAGGAAAAAGATTTTATTAAAAGGTCTGGGAGTTGTCTTCTGGTCAGCAAAGAAGTAATATGGGAGGTGCAAAAGGTGTGATGACGCCCTTGAGTCATATCCCAGTACTTGCCCGGGAACTTGTTGAAAATGTTTCATTCCAGTCAAATGATGGTGTTTATCTGGATGGAACCTTTGGGTTGGGCGGGCATAGCCGGTTTATGGCCCGTGAAATGGCTCCTGATGGAGGTATTGTCGGTCTCGAATGGGATAAAAGGCTGGAAAAATATCATAAGGACTTAGAAAAATTCTCCTCTATACAGATATTTTATGACTCTTATGAGCGCTTTGATTTTGTGCTGGCTTCTCAGGGATTTCAGGAAATTAATGGCGCATTGCTGGATCTTGGGCTCTCATCTGTTCATATCGATAATGCTGAAATGGGGTTTTCCTTCCAGAAAGAAGGAGCTCTTGATATGCGCTATTCGCAGGATCAAGAGCGGCATGCCGGTGATATTCTTAATGAGATGTCTGAAAATCAACTGGCAAGTATATTTTTCCGGTACGGAGAGGAAGGGTTGAGTCGAAAAATAGCACGACAGATAGTGCGTCGACGGAAGAAAAAAAACTTTACCACTATTCAGGATTTTGTGGAATTTCTGAAAGCAGTTTTTCCTTCTCAGAAAGGATATCCCTGGAAAGGTATTCGCAGGATCTTTCAGGCCCTGAGAATTGAAGTAAATCAAGAACTTAATAATCTGGAGCATTTTTTGGATAAAGTGACTTTCTGGATGTTCAGGGAAAATGATTGGCTGGCGATAATTTCATATCATTCACTGGAAGATAAGATTGTAAAAAAACGTTTTACCGAACTTACCCGGGAATGTATTTGTCCCAGAGAAGAACCTGTTTGTCAGTGTGATTATGAGCCTGATTTTGAATGGGTGAAAAAAGTTATTAAACCCACCTCAAAAGAGATGGAAGATAATCCGCGTGCCGCAAGTGCTAGACTGAGAATTATACGGCGTCGTTTTGATGCCAATATCAAACCACCTATAAAGGAGTGGTCATCATGAGATTTAGATTGAAAATTATTGGGGCTTTTTTGTTACTTTCTCTTTTGTTTCTGGTCTACTTTTATTATCTGGATAGGAGCCAATACCTCGAACGACAGATACGACAGACTTCCCAGGAAATAGATTATATTTCAAGTAGTAATAATCACTACTTGATTTTATGGACTAAACAACGTCAGCTGGCTCAAAAACACCATTCTGAAGATATTCTCTATGTTCAGGTTTCGGATGAAGAGCGTCTGCCTGCTTCACTGCAAGCTCAAGCCGACGCAGATACTGTAGAACCGGAAAGAGTAAGTCAACTGTCCTCTTTGTTATTTTCACAATGAATCCCGGTAGTTTTGTAAAAAATTATGAAAATGAAGTGTTTAAGGATTAAACTATGGTTCGTCCTTATCTGTGGACTTTTGTTTTTTTCTGCTATTTTTTACCGTCTTTATGTCCTGCAAATAGATCAGGGCGCATACTTCCTTGCAAGACAGGATAACTATAAGTACGTTTCATATTCCACTTCCCGCAGAAATATCCTTGATAGACACAATGAGGTGCTTGCTACCAATTCATGGGTGGTGGAAGCAACTCTTTTTATGGATAACGACAGGGTCATTGAAATAACTGATATGTCTTCTCGTCTGGGTTTTTTTGAGCAGTTCGTAAAATATCTTCCATTTTGGAAGGTGGAGTCCAGGTATATTGATCTCGGAGAGTTTAATGAAAAGCTGAAATCAGAATTAAAACGACGCTTTTCTGCTTTTTATTCAGAACGGGTCTATGGCGAAACACCAGTGTTGCTTTTGCAAAATTTGCCCCTCTCCCTGAGAGATGGAGTGCAGAATGTTTTGGAAGAACAACGGGAACGTTATGTGGAAACTTTTCCACCCGATATGCAGGCCCGTGTGAGAAGAATTTTGCGCAGACATGTTGTTCAGAATTTTCGTGTTGATGTAAACCATCGGCGCTCCTATCTGTATGAAAGAACTGCCAGCCATGTACTTGGTTATATGAATGTTGAAGGTCCACAGCGAGGGGCTGAGTACTTTCTTGACCCCATAATAGCCCGTGAAGAACATCGTATTCCCCGTCATAATATTTCTGTGACAAGTGCCCGTACGGAAGAGACTGGTTCGGAATTGCCAAAAGGAGACATCAGCCTGACCATAGATCTTGCTCTACAACAAAATGTGGAAAATATCCTGCAAGAACATCTGGAGAGGGTAAAAGCGCCTAAAGGATTTGCCATTGTGATGGATCCTCATAATGGCGAAATTCTTGCCCTGGCGAATTATCCCAATTATAATCCGGAAGAGGTCAGCCTTTATTATCAGACGGCCCTTCGCCAGGAAAGGTTCAGAAACCTGGCAAGGGAAGAACCATATGAACCGGGCTCTATACTGAAGGTTTTTCCTCTTGCTGCTGCTCTTGAAGAGGAAATTACCGACATGGAGCAAGAATATGACCTGAAAAATGGATACTGGTATGTGCCTGAAATAAGAAAACAAATTCGGGACAGTCATCCCAGGGAGAAGGGGAATATTGAGGATATTCTTAAATATTCCAGTAATATTGGTCTCGCGAAAATTGCTATGGAAATGGGACAGGAAACCCTCTATGATTACCTTCACCGCTTTCAGTTAGAGGAGAATTATAATATTTATGCCTTTAATCAGCAAACCCTCTCTCTTCCCCGTCGAAGGAGGGGGATTTATCCTCTTTCCCGATGGTCCCGCCAGAGTATTGCCATGGTTTCCCTCGGACATGAGGTTTCATTCACCGGGATTCAATTGCTCAGTGCGTTTAATGCTCTGATAAATGGAGGAATATTTTATTCTCCCCGGGTGATTGATTCGGTGGTAGATTCAGAGGGAAACCGACTTCCCCTGGATAATTCTTATTCCCGCCGGATAATAAGTACGAAAACTTCTGATAAAATGCGCCGGTTGCTGGATGCTGCTACCGAATATCATGAGCAATATGAAAAAAGGGCGACCGGCTCACGTGCTCGTTTCCTCGATTTTCCGGAGGTTTCTACCGGTGGTAAAACCGGTACCGCCCAGTATTTTGACAGGGATTCCGGTACGTACCATTCTTCGCGCTATATCAGTTCTTTTATGGGCTTTTTCCCGGTGGAAAATCCCCGTTATACTATTTTAGTGAGTATCTTTTTTCCTGCCTACCAGTTTCGGTATGGGGGGGAAAGTGCCGCCCCGGTTTTCCGGGATATCGGGGAAATGATTCTCAGTCTTGAGCAGTATACACAGAGAGGAGAATAATGCAATATCGACAGGTGCTTGTTGAAGAAATAGTTTCGGTTCTAAAGAAAAGTGATCTTCTTGAGGATAAGGTATCTGGAGAAATATGCGGGGTGGAGTGCCGGGGTATAACCCAGGATTCCCGTGCCATAGAACCAGGCTATGTTTTTGTTGCTATTAAGGGAACCAAACAGGATGGCCATGCTTATATTCCCCGGGCAATAGAAAAGGGGGCAACACTGGTAATTGCAGAAAAGCCCGTGCATACAGAAAAGGTGCCCGTTCTCTTTGTGCAAAATGCTCGAAAGGCTTTTTCTTTGCTTGCCCAGACTTTTATGGATTATCCATGCTGTGGAATGACCATGTTGGGAGTTACTGGTACCAATGGAAAAACTACCACCACCTTTCTTATGCAAAGTATCCTGGAAAAGGCGGGTATTCCTGCAGCAGTTCTAGGGACGACCGGGGCCTTTTTCAGAGATTGTTTCTATCCGATGGAACACACGACTCCCGACACCCTTGTTCTGATGAATATTATACGTCAGTGTAAGGAAAAAGGAGCACAGGTCATAATTATGGAGGTTTCCTCTCATGGTATTGACCAGGAAAGAATTTATGGGCTTTCCTTTGCTCTGGGAATTTTTACCAATCTCACACAGGACCACCTGGATTATCACAAAAATATGGAAGAATATGCTCATGTAAAATGGAGATTTTTTCGGGAAAATTGTCATAAACAGGTCTGTGTTTTCAACAGAGAAGACCCCTGGGGACGTAAGTTTTATGGCAAGGCATCTTCTCCTAAACTCAGTTATGGTTTTTCTCCTGAAGCTGATATTCGAGGAGAAAATTATATAATAAGTAAGGAAAAAACAACTTTTAATCTGAGGTATAAAAAGGAAACAATTAAGGTCAGGCCAGTACTTGCCGGTCGGTTCAATGTTTTGAATGCACTGGCAGCCAGTTCTGTGAAAGAAGTTTTTCAGATCCCTCTGACTGTGATAAAAGAAGGTCTTGAAGCTCTTCAAAGGGTCCCCGGCCGTCTGGAAGAGGTGCCCAATGACTATGGCATACGTGCCTTTGTTGATTATGCCCATACTCCTGATGCGCTTGCTAATGTTTTGAAGACTCTTCGAGAAATAGCCCGAACCGGGAGCTTGATTCTTGTTTTTGGTTGTGGTGGGGATCGGGATAAGGCAAAAAGACCTCTTATGGGAGAAATAGGGGCTCAATATGCAGATCATTGTCTATTAACCAATGATAATCCCCGTACTGAAAATCCTGAAGATATTATGCTGGGTATGGTTCGTGGTGTCCAAAAGGTGACCTATACGGATTATGAAGTGATATTTGATAGACGACAGGCAATTTATAAGGCATTGAGCAGGGCCAGGCCTGGAGATATAGTGCTGGTTGCCGGAAAAGGTCATGAGGAATACCAGGAAATAGGGGGAGAAAAAAAACATTTTAGCGATAGAGAGGAAATACAGCATTACTTCAGAAATATGGCCGATATATGAAACTAAATGTTGAAGATTTATTAGCTCTGGAAGGATTCGAGCATCTTGAAGGACCCGGGGAAGGACCTGTATCCTGTATAAGTACTGATTCCCGGGAAAATCTTCAAGACGGGGTATTTCTTTGCCTTAAGGGGGAAAAGTTTGATGGCAGTGATTTTATTCCTCAGGCACTTGAAAAGGGTGCGAGAGTCATAATTGGCGATTCAGCTAAAATAAAAAAGCATCGGTATCAGGATTTTTCCGTGACTCTTATTGGAGTTGCTAATCCTCTTTTTGCTTATGGAAAGATTGCTCAATACTGGCGAAAAAAACATAAAGTATCAGTTATTCTTATCACGGGAAGTGTCGGCAAAACAACCGTTAAAGAGATGTTTACCCTGGCCCTGGAAAATCAATGCCAGGTGGTGAGTAATTATAAAAATGAAAATAATGAAATTGGAGTGCCGCGTACTCTGTTGAAGATAAATGAAGCGACAGATCTGGTGATTTTAGAAGCCGGTATGAATCATCCAGGAGAATTGGATCGCATCGCTTCTTACAGTCTTCCTGATTTTGTTGTTATAACTCCTATTTGTGAAGCGCATATTGGCATGCTGGGTTCTCTGGAAAAGATTGCCCATGCCAAGGCAGAGGTCCTGCCTCATCTTGCACCGGAAGGTCAGTGTGTTGTGGTGGAAAATCAAAAGTATCTACCTCTTTTTAAACAATATTTTCAGGGGATTTTTAAGACCGTGGGACAGCAGGACGATTCAGATTATTATCTTATGGATGTACGTACTCTGTATGAGCAGGTACATCTTTTTACTTATCCCGCCCGGCTCGATATCTGGGCACATTCACCACGTAAATTGTTGCATTATCAGGTGCGGTCGCCCAATTATTTTGATGCCCTGAATTCTCTTTCCATTATACCTGTGCTTGAAGAGTTGCCTCATATAGACAGGGATGCTGCCATAGAGACGTTTCAGCACTTTGCCAATATTGACCTGCGCTCACGTATAAAGATTATTTCTGATATTCTGTTCTGGGTGGATTGTTATAATGCAAACCCTACTTCGATGAAAGCAGCCCTGGAGAATTTCTTCAGGATCGAATGTCTGGGTAATCGTTGGCTTGTGCTGGGAGAAATGAAAGAACTGGGGGAATACAGTGAGGCTTATCATAGGGAAATAGGTGAGTACTTGAGTGAGTGCTGTACTCTGTTCCATAAAGTGGTCTTTCTGGGTGAACAGATGAAAAGGGCTGAAAAAACTTTTTGCCCGCGTTCTTTGAGTCTTTATTTTGATAATTGTGAGGAACTGGCTTCCTATTTGTTTGATAAAGTGTCTCAGGGAGATGCGGTTTTTTTGAAAGGAAGTCGTTCCAACCATCTGGAAGATATATTGCGACATTTTCTGATAAAAAAAGAGTGTTCAACAAATGATTATTGATATCTTGAAACTGTTTCCTGATTTACCTTATAGTGAGGCTCTGATATGCTTTTTGTCTTTTGTTACGGTCAGAGCAGTACTCAGTTTTATGACAGCATTGTTATTTGGCTTGCTGATAAGCCCCCTGGTGATCCGTTATTTGAACAAACATAAAATGGGTCAGGTCATAAAAAAGATGTCCACTCAGAAAGAACATGATCTGAGCACAATGCACAAGACGAAAATCGGTACCCCTACGATGGGGGGAATTATTATTTTTCTGGCCACTCTTTTACCGGTAATGATTTTTAACTCATGGAATCTACCCGCTGTTTATATTCTATTGCTGGTTATGATCGGGTCTTTTCTGCTGGGATTGATTGATGATATGGTGAAAATGAAAATTAAACCGGGCTGGGGACTGACCAAAAAGGTGAAGATGCTCAGTCAGTTGACCATTGCTGCCCTTGCAGCATTCCTGGTGTATAATATTCCACTTAATGAGTATCACCATATGAGCACCACTGTGCCTGCAATAAAGCATACCTACCTTTTCTTTGGTTCTGCCCTGTTATATATGATATGGATTGTTTTTATCATTATTGGTAGTACCAATGCTGTGAATCTGACTGACGGATTGGATGGCCTGGCAATTGGGGTGTGTATTACTATTCAGATAGGACTTATTGTCCTGGCATATATTGTGGGTAGGGCTGATTGGAGTGAATATCTTTTTCTGGTTCATATTCCTCAGGGTAATGAAATTTTCATTTTTCTTTCAGCCATGCTTGGAGCCAGTATAGCTTTCTTGTGGTATAATTCCCATCCTGCTGAAATATTCATGGGAGACAGCGGGTCACTTATGCTGGGAGCGGTTATGGGAACCAGTGCTGTTCTACTGCGACAGGAATTGATGTTCGCAATTTTTTGTGGCTTATTGATTGTGGAAACCCTCTCTGTTCTCCTGCAGGTCTCTTCTTTTCGTTTTCGGGGGAAAAGGGTGTTTAAAATGGCGCCTATTCATCATCATTTTGAACGTCTTTCCTGGCCGGAAAATAAAATCGTGGTGCGCTTCTGGATAGTTTCCTTTATATTTACCATCATAGGCCTGGGAACATTAAAAATACGTTAAAAGGTGCAATATGATCAGGATAGACTCTAAAACACAGGCGTTGGTTTATGGGCTTGGGAAAAGTGGTTCAGCAGCAGTGAATTACCTTCTCAAGTTACGGGCAAATGTTACTATTACAGACGATAAACCATTTTATGAGTTGCGCTATACGCTGGAACCTTACCTGGAAGCAGGGGTACAGTTTAAACATCCTGAAGAGATAGGGTTTTCTGTCTGTAAATTCGACCTCATTATACTCAGTCCAGGTGTATCTTCTGATAAACCTTTTTTGAAATTAGCCCGGGCCTGTCATATTCCACTTATGAGTGATATTGAATTGGCTTATGAACAGATGAAGGTTAGTTGGACGGCGGTAACCGGTACCAATGGAAAAACCACTACCACCTCTCTTATTGGAGATTTATATAGAAGTCGTTTTTCCCGGGTGATAGTGGCCGGGAATATTGGTCATCCTATTTGTGATTATATTCAGCGTCTTTCTCCTTCCCAGGAAACAGTAGTTGAGGTGAGTAGCTATCAATTAGAACACATCCGAAAATTCAAACCTTCTATAGCGATTGTTTTAAATGTCTCCAATGACCATCTTGAGAGACATAAAAGCATGGATAAATATATTGCCGCTAAGAGAAAAATTGCAGAAAATCAGGATGAGGAAGACATCCTTATTCTTAATTATGATGACCCTGTTGCCCGACGTTTTTCCCTGGAGGTAAGCTCCTCTGTCTTATATTATTCTACCAGTACTATTTTACTGGCCGGAGCCTTTGTTAAAGACCGTTCGATAGTAGTGCGTTATAATGGGGATGAAATAAGAATTTGTTCTGTATCTGACGTCGATTTGCCGGGTGAACATAATCTGGGAAATGTTATGGCTGCAGTATTGGCGGCTATTGTTAAAGAGGTGCCTATCGAAGAGATCAGAGCAAAAATAAAAACTTTTCGTCCTCCTCCCCACCGCCTGGAATATGTGGGAAAAAGCAAGAATATTCGTATCTATAATGATTCCAAAGCCACTAATATGGATGCCCTGGCCAGGGCTCTGAACTCTTTTGATGAGCCCATTGTTTTGATTGCCGGTGGCAGGGATAAAGGAGGTCCTCTTGATGAGGTGATGGCGCTGATCCAGAAAAAGGTGAGAAGTGTGGTGTTGTTTGGCAAAGATGTATCACGGTTTCAAGGGGCTATCCGGGATGTTCCTGTAGCAAGTTACTCTACTTTGAATGAGGCGGTTCAACATGCCTGGCAGAATGTTAAATCCGGTGATGTTCTTCTGTTTTCACCCGGTGGAAGTAGTTTTGACCTCTACGCAGATTTTGAACAGCGGGGTGAAGATTTTAAGAGTATTATTACAGAGGTGGCAGGCGATTTAATACAATGAAAAAAGAAAGCCTTCAAAACCTTTTTATTACCATTTTTATTATGCTTAATGTGGTGGGGATTTTTTATAATGGTAGTATTTTTATCATGAAAAGTGGACAGTTTGAACGGGCCTTATGGCGGATGGTTTATTCTGTTATTGCCCTTTTATGCTATATAATATTTACTAATATCTCTCTGAAAACATTCTTTCGAAGAGCTCCTCTTTTTTTCCTGTTTTCCCTGGTTCTGATGTCTATGGTTTTTATTCCTGGTTTCGGAGTCACCCGAATGGGTGCCACTCGCTGGTTAAGTATTCCGCCATTGTCATGGGCTGGTATTTTAATACAACCTGCTGAAATTGCTAAATTGTCTTTTGTATTGTTTCTGAGCTGTATTCTCGGGCGCTATTTTGAAGTTTCCAGTAAGGAAGAAGATTCCTGGTTTTGCAATTTTTTTTATAATAAGTTGCATTGGTCCCGTTTTGCCGTTGCCGGCTTTTTTGCTTTTATACTTTTTTTTCTGACAGTCTTTCAGAAAGACCTTACTATGATAATTTTCTATATTCTTTTGTTTATTGCCTTTGCCTGGATTGCCGGCATGAAGTTTTATAAAATTCTTTTTGTAACAGTACTTATTGGAAGTCTGATGGGATTTTTTGTTCTTAATGATAGTAATAGAAAAGCCCGGATGACAGCTTTCCTTGAGGTAGAAGCCCATCGTCATGGAGCGGGATATCAACTGTATCATTCGCTTATCAGTGTTGGCTCTGGTGGTTTGACGGGAAAGGGAGTGAATCAAGGCGACCATCTCTTCTGGCTCAGTGAGGTTGAAAATGATTTTATTCTGGCTAATATTGCTGAAGAAACAGGTTTTATCGGGGTATCCCTTATAACTTTGCTCTATGTGCTGTTCTTTGTTGCCGGAATGTATACAGTATTTAAACTGAGAAATTTCTCGTATCAGCTTCTGGCATTTGGTCTGGTGGCAGTGTTTACGCTGCAGGCTATAATACATTATTTTGTAGTGCTGGGTCTTATGCCAACAACCGGCATTCCCTTACCAATTATCAGCTATGGAGGTACTTCTCTTGCCGTTTTTGGGTGCCTTTTTGGCATTATGCATCGACTGAGTGGGGAGATACCATGAGAATAATGCTGGTGGCTGGTGGTACCGGTGGGCATTTCTTTCCGGCTTTGAGTCTTGTGCCTTTTTTAAAGAAAAAGAGGAATGATTTGCACTTGTTGTTTGTTCTGGGCAAGAAAAGAATTGAAAATCGTTTTGTGACTCAAATTCCTCCAGATGTACAGGTCTTCCGTTTGTATGGTTCTTACTGGAACTGGAAAAGTCCGGCGCGGTGGGGGGCAATTGTTCTGAACGCTGTCCAGTCTCTGTTCTTGATGATCAGGTATAGACCGCGTACTGTTATTTTGTTTGGCGGGTATCTTTCTTTTTTTCCGGGATTATGGGGAAAGCTCTTGGGGGCTCGTATCATTGTTCACGAACAAAATGTGGTCCCGGGGAAAGTGAATGCGTTATTAGCCCGCTGGGCAGATGAGATATGGGCATCATTCAAAGAATCAGAAAAATACTTTTCTTCTCGCCGGGCAGTCTTCAAACATGCCGGCTTGCCAATTCGCTCTTTTTCTTCTGAGGAAAAAAAAGATACTCTCTTCTGTCCTCCTCAAAAGAAATCGGTGTTATTTATGGGGGGAAGCCAGGGCGCAGTCTTTATTAACAGGATTTTTAATGATTTGATAGGTGATAAGAAATGGACATCTTCTTATTACTCGGTGTTGGTTGGAGGATTGAAACAGCAAGATGACACAGGGGAGCACTATAAGGTGCTCTCTTTTTGTGAAAATATTTTGCATCTTTACAGGCAGGTCGATATAGTGGTGGCTCGTGCAGGAGCCTCTACTATTGCCGAGCTCCTTCAATTGCGGGTGAAGGCCATCCTCATTCCTTATCCCTATGCTTATCGTAACCATCAATGGTATAATGCCCGTGTTGCACAGGCCCTCTCCGGGGGGAATATTATTACCCTTCCCCAAAAGGACTATTCTCATGGTGCCTTTACTAAAATAGTAGTCAACCTGTTGGATACGTGTAATCCCTGGAAGGAAACAATTACTTTTCAGGAAAATGTCTGGAAAGAAGGAGTCTGAAAGATGAGGCAGTTGAAGAAGGAGCAACCGATTCACTTCATTGGAATAGGAGGAGCAGGGATGAGTGGATTGGCTCGAGTCCTGCTCAGCAGAGGCTTTTCTGTTACCGGTTCTGATATGAAAGGAAACTTCTGGACCAGGAAGCTCAGCAGTATGGGGGCTGATATCTTTCTTGACCATAAAAGGTCTCATCTCTCTTCTTCCTGTCAGTGTGTGGTTATTTCAACCGCCATAAAAAAAGATAATCCTGAATTGCTTGAGGCTCGGAAACTGGGTGTTCCTGTCTGGCATCGCTCCGAAATGCTGAATCTGCTGGTACAGGATAGACGACTCTTTACAGTGGCCGGAACCCATGGGAAAACTACCACTTCTTCAATGCTCACTACGGTGTTTGAACGAAACAATCTGGATCCTGTTGTCTTTATTGGTGCTGAGTTTGATGAAATTCAGGGAAATGCCAAGGATGGGCAGGGAGAATATGCTGTTATTGAAGCCGATGAAAGCGATGGTACTTTCCTCAATTATTATCCCTTTGCCTCTATAATTACTAATGTTGACAGGGATCATATGGAATTTTACGGGAGCTACCAGAAAATTCTGGATTACTTCAGTCGCTATATTAAACAACATGATGAGAAGGGAATGATTATTCTCTGTGGAGATGACCCGGGGATAGATAAGGTCCTGGAAGGAATTTCGAATCCCCATCCTTCGTTTTATTCATATGGAGTGGAGGATCACAATGACTTTATTATTCGTCATATAAATATGGAACATCAGCCTGTTACATATGAGCTCTACCATCAAAATGAGTATCTGGCTTCCATTCCGTTACTTGTGCCGGGTATGCATAATATTTATAATTCGGCGGCGGTTTTTGCTCTTTGCTGGTTAAATGGAAAGTTAAAAGCTGAAGATATTGTGAATTCTTTGAGCTGTTTTCGCGGTGCGCAACGTCGCTTTCAGATAAAAGGGGAAATGAATAATATTGTGATTATCGATGACTATGGACACCATCCACGTGAAATTCAGTCAACGATCCAGTCTGCTATCCAGTTCAATCGGTCACGTGGTGGCAGATTATTTGTTGTGTTCCAACCTCATCGCTTTTCCCGGACTCAATATTTTATGGAGGAATTTGCCGCTGTTTTTGAAGGAGTGGATAGTTTGTACCTGATGGATGTCTATGGGGCTGGAGAGGCATCAATAGCTGGTGTCAACAGCCAGGTCCTTTTTGAGAAAATAAAGAACAATGA
>PWGE01000349.1 GCA_003554345.1 Candidatus Sumerlaeota bacterium
CGATGATTTTCTCATCCTTAATCTCCACCTCTCTCGCTATAAGCATATTTTTCTGTAAATGCTGCAGGAAAAAGCGGGTTTCCATCTGCTCAAAACCCGTCCTGGTATGCACTGGCTGCCTGCGGGTAAAAACCATACTTGCCTGCATCATAGTGGGAACAAGAATTACAATCAGGGCAATCGTGATGAGCATTTCAATGAGGGTGAACCCTTTCCCTGTCACCATGTTGCTTTCTCCCCCGGTATAAAACCCGCAAGCTGATATTCTTCAGTAAACCTGTCAGCCTGCCATACCAGTGTGATCAAAATATGCTGATAACCTTCGAGATGAGGATGCTCGTGGTATTGGATATTCCCTTTAAGATAGTCCTTATCCGGAAAATTGAAGTCTCCCTCTTCAGGAAGTGGCTCATCATTTTCTATCTTCAAGAGAGTTTCTTGCATTTTCTGGTGAGTAAGAAGGGTGAGCTGAGTTATAGCCTCATTTCTTGAACGCTGGAGAGTCACCTGTCGCATAATGCCCATTGCAGAAATTCCCACAAGAGAAAGGATGGAGGCGCTTACTAATAATTCGATGAGGGTTACTCCTGTTTTTCTTTTCATTTTATTTTTCTCATATTCCTCGTATTGTAGTAGGGATACTGGTCAGCTCGAAAATAGCGGACAAATATGAAGTCACTCCCGCCTGCAGAGCAAATAGCAATGCTAATCCAATGATAAAAAGTAATACTGGCTCTAACCATACACCCAGCTTTATGCGTATAAATTCCATCATTTCTTCATAATGACCGGCAATAGCGTGCAGGTGCTCCGTCAGTTCTTCTGCGGAGGAAGATTCTTCAATAAAGACAATGGGAGAGGGTTCAAACAATTCAACCTGGCTCAGTATTTTCCCCAGATCAATCCCTTTTTCTGCGTCCGACATCATCTTTTTTCGGGTTTTTTCAGGAATAACATAATAACTGGTGGTATTGAATGCTGTCTGCAGAGCTTCTTTCAGGGGAATATGGAATCTGAGCTGGATTTTCAAACGGGTAAAGAAAAGGCGCATATATTCCATGTAAATCATTTTTCTGATAACCGGCAGGGATTTCCAGAGCCAGCCCGGACGAATATGAGTAAGGAATCGACTGGTCTTCAGGGAAAACAGGAGAAAAAAGAGAAAGAGGGCTAGAGCTATTAACAGGGGCAGGATTGTTGATGGTGTGAAAATGGGAAATGCCGGTTCAACATTATAGAAAATTCGCTGAGGCATGGCAGTTAACATTCCCTCAAGCCAATACCCGGTCTCAAAGAATAATATACTGGCGATAAAGAACATAATCACACAGATAAGGACAATGAGGGGGTATAGTGTTCCCTGCAACAAAGTATGATAAAAGCGCCGGGCCTTCTTCCATGAGCGCACTATCTCTTCAAGAGCTTCCACCATTTGACCCTTTTTATCTGCACTCTGTAGAATCTTACCAATGTACTGTTCTTCCGTGCCGGGCAGTGAGCATAAAAACTCCCCGAGGGACACTCCTTTTTCCAGCTCATGAACAGCCTTCATAACAAAACTACGAGTCGAACCTTTCAGAAGGTTCGCTCTCTTTTTGAGACCCTGGGGCGGTGATTCAGAACGCCTGGCAATTTGCAGGCAAAGCTCCAGGAAAATTTCAAGATCTTGAGGTTGGTATGTTTTCTTCATTTTTCTATCCTGTATTAATTGATGCTGTATATACTAGTGCCGACATTATGCAGATAAGGGGAACAGCCATTTGTAATATGCAAACAATATTAAAAGCATGGAGCAAATAAAGAACCAACGGTGGGACCACGCGCTCTGAATATGCCGGCACATTTACTTCTTCATCTTTATTTCCCTGCAGTACTTCCTGGACAGTATGCCGATCCGGAACATACCAGAGAGGATGCTGAATAATTTCTTCTACAGGGATACCATTGGTTGCCATGTCTTCCCATTTCAAAGAGGCTTGCTGTAAAATAATACTGGCACTGTGTTTGCCACCTATATGAAATAGTTCCGGCAGACTGTAATCCATTTCTCTGAGACGGCTCAGTAATAAAAGCATTCTTCTGGTAAGGTCTTTTTTCCAGGAACGGGGGAGCATCTTGCACAAAAAGGGAGTACGAACCAAAAGAGCCGCCATCTGGGTCAAAATAAAAGACATAAGAGGAAGAAAAATCAAAAAGCAGATAACTGCCAGAAGAGCATAGACAAGCAGAGGCAAGGCACCTTCCACCTGCCGAACAAAAGCAAATATCAGTCCCAGCGGGGCTATCAACAAAGAGACCAGCATATAAAACTTTTTCCGGATCCTGGTTCTGTTGACCCGGTAGTATAAATAGCCGCGTAAACACTTGCCAATAATGAACAATACAATCGCCATGGTCATAAGCACCTGGACACTCTCAAAAAACACCTGCTGCTGGGTCAGTATAGCCTGCAGAGTAATTTCTCCCAGGAAAGGGATAATGACAACCGGCGTAACCATACCTTTATCAAAGTATGCTTCCAGTACGTTGTCAAAATCAGGTTGAACAAAAGAATAGTAGAACACAGTCGCGACCAAAAACACCAGAAGCGTTAAAATAAAAAGATAATTGCGATAAATTACTTCCCGTTTATTAAGATGATTGATTTTAAATTTCAGGTAGTCCTTAATAGTATCCACTGCTTCGGGAAGCCTGCCGGTTTCCTCACCCCAGGAAACCATTGATAAAACAAAGGGGGGAAATAAAGTGGAACCGGAATGTTTTATAGCTTCAGACAGCTGCATCCCCCTGGAAAGGTTGGCAGAAAGGGTGTTGAAGTGATGATGAAAACGATCAAATAAAAAATAAGCAACCAGCAAAATAATAAGCGGAATGAAAATAACCAGCTCGATTTCCTGGTGTAATAGGAGCAAGAACCCATAAAACAGGAACACCAGCAGGAGAAACGGGCCGGCGTGAAATACAGGAAGCCTGGCGGGAAACACAGCGGCATCGGCAAGATTCTTTTTCTGCTTCATGACCAGTGATACATGGGAAAAATAAAAGTACAGCTGGGTATAACGACTGAACGACCACTGGAAAGAAGTGAAGAACCTTTTGAAAAAGGATTTCAACTGTTGCCGGCTTCGTTCAGGCAAAATAATCTTTTTCAATAGTCTTTTCATCTTCGGCTTCCTTTATCTTCTTCACTTATATAGTGACAGGAAAACGAAAAAAGTTGGGAGAAGTGTATGTCGGTTTTATCACGCTGTGAAAAATTCCATTTTAATTAAGCATTACTGTGAAATTTATAAAGAACAAACTCGTTTGGTAATATTGTACAAGTAAAAATAACTTGCATTTCTACAAAAAAAGCATAAATATATTCAATAATAATTTATTAGAACAATACTTGAGGGGTAAAAGCTTTTATGGAAAAGAATTTTAAGCGGTTTTTTAAAGAGCTTACCGGATTCACGCCCTTCCCTTTTCAGGAAGACTTTGCTGTTAAGCCCCATTTGCCTTGTGTTCTGGAGGCTCCTACTGGTTCAGGTAAAACTGCCACTGTGGTAGTTGGCTGGTTATGGAAAAGGTTTATGAAAGAAGAAGAGGTGCCCCGCCGTCTTGTGTACTGTCTTCCCATGAGAGTGCTGGTGGAACAGGCTTATCATTCTATTCTGCAATGGGTGGAGAAAAGTGGTCTGGATATCAACGTGCATATCCTCATGGGGGGAGAAGATACACGGGAATGGGACAGCCAACCTGATAAACCCTCCATCCTGGTGGGCACCCAGGATATGCTTCTCTCCCGGGCGTTAAATCGAGGGTACGGTCTGTCGCGTTTTCGCTTTCCCGTTCAGTTTGCTCTTATTAATGATGACTGCTTATGGGTGATGGATGAAATCCAGCTTATGGGCAACGGTCTGGGATGTTCTCTTCAGCTCCAGGGCTTGCGTGAAAAACTTCGCACCTACCATCCTACTCACACTATCTGGATGTCGGCAACTCTTCATCCGGAATGGATGGACACCCCCGATTATCGGATCGATATAGAACAACATCTGTTTCGCGTACAAGGAGGAAAAGAAGCGGTCCTGCAAAAACGTCTGGAAGCTTCTAAAATACTGCACAAACTGGACGTACCTGAAAACCAGTTAACCTCCCATATCAAAGAAAATCATCAGGAAGGAACTCTGACTCTTGTTATCATGAATACGGTAAAAAAAGCCGTAAAGCTCTATCAACGACTGCGTAAAGACCTCTCAAAAGAGACTCATGCACCGAAAATTTTGTTACTTCACTCCCGATACCGCCCCCACGAACGTCGCCAGTTACTGGATTCTCTCAACAGGCCACTTTCCCGTGATAGCGCCGGACTGATTCTCATTGCCACGCAGGTGGTAGAAGCCGGAATGGATATTTCTGCCTGCACCATGTACACAGAAGCCGCCCCATGGTCTTCACTTGTTCAGAGATGGGGACGCCTGAATCGCCAGGGAGAATTTACCTCTTCTACCTGTTGGTGGTTGCCTGTTAAAGCTAAAAACAATCCACCCTATTCTGAGTCTGAAACCAGCCATGCTCTTCAGCACCTGGAGAAAATTGACGATGTCTCCCCCACTGCCATAAATAATTATCTCAATAACCTCTCTGGTTCACAGCGCAAGGCTCTTTATCCCCGGAACTATTCTTTTCTGGTACGCAAAAAGGATATGATGGAACTGTTTGACACTTCCACCGATCTCAGTGGTCACGATATTAATGTCTCTCTCTTTATCCGTGATACCGATTTTCATGATGTTTTCGTATGCTGGCGCACATTTGATAAAAAACCGCCGCCGGATGAGGGACAGCCAGCAAAGGAAGAACTCTGCCCGGTGCCGATAGATGAATTTCGCCGTTTTGTTTCCAGCAAAAAACTTCATCCTTTTACCTGGGATCACCTTATGGATGATTATATTTCTGTCTCCGCGTATAATATCAACCGTCCCGGCGCAATGTATATTCTTCCCGCCGAAGCGGGGGGTTATCAACCTGATACCGGTTGGCTTTCTTCCTCATCTAAACCTGTTACCCCCATTGAAACAACCGTCTCTTCCTCTTTTGACGCCATGGGTAAAGATCATCTTTCCTCAGTATCACGGCGAATGACCATTGCTGAACATAATTCGCAGGTAGAAAAAAAAGTTTCTGAACTTCTCGAATATTTCACCCTACCGGAAGAGGAAAAAAAGCTTCTTCTGGAAGCGGCACGGTACCATGACTGGGGAAAAGCTCATCCTAAATTTCAGCAAAAATTACAACCCCCTTATTACCATGAGAGGAACGACTGGGCAAAAGCTGAACGAGTTCAACCTGTGAGACATGGAGAAGCCTTTCGTCATGAATTAGCCTCTTCTCTTGCTCTGCTTGAAAAGAAGCGCCCGGATCTGACAGTATACCTTACCGCCGCTCATCATGGTAAAATACGACTTTCCATACGTTCTTTACCTCATGAAAACACGAGCGACGGAAAGCGTAAAATAAGCCGCGGCGTAAGGGAAGGAGATAAACTACCTGCCGTGGAAGTCTACCCCGGTATTCAAGAGGATACAATCTCCCTTTCACTTCAACCCATGATGATAGGAGAATCTTCTGAATATGGTGCCAGCTGGATTCAACGAATGATTGAACTTCGGAATAAATACGGACCTTTTCGCCTTGCCTTCCTGGAAGCACTTCTTCGTATTGCAGACTGGCAGGCTTCACGGGAATCCCGGCACACAAAGGAGATGAAATAATGAAGGAAATCACCTTAGAAGGCTGTTCAGCAGAAAACCTTATGGGGTATTTAAAAGCCCTGGGGATATTTCGTATTGTAGCCGGGCAAAAAGAGCCCACTATCAAAGCTCGCTGGAAAGGACAACATTTTTGTCTGCTTTCAGAGGAGATGTCTTCTCCCGAGGAACTCAGAGAGTTTTTGCTCAATAAATATAAGCCATCTCCTATAGCTTCACCGTGGAACGGAGGGTCAGGGTTCTATAAAAGTGATATATCCGCACGAAAAAACATTCAAACTCTTCTGGAAAGCTCCCGGGAACGATTGAGTAATTACCAGGCTGTTATTCGAAAGATTCACCGCATACAGGAGGAGCTGGAAATTTCCGAGAAGAAGCCTGATGACAACCTGAAATCACTCCTTATCTCAACCCTGCGTGCCCGCATGCCGGATGATTTTATCAGGTGGATAGATAGTGCGATGGCATTACTCTCCACAAGGCAGGATTACCTGCCTTTACTTGGTAGCGGCGGAAACGATGGACGCATGGATTTTGCCAAAAGTTTTATTGATAACCTCCTGCTGGCAGATATACATGAAACCCCTGATGCTACCTCTCAGAAATGGCTGGCAGCCTCTCTTTTTGCCACTCCTGTCAACCGTTTAAAAAAAGGCCCTGTTGGTCAGTTTTATCCCGGTCGCCGTGGTGGCGCCAATGCCATATCTACCGGCTACGAAAGAGATTCGGTGGTCAACCCATGGGATTACCTTTTTAACCTGGAAGGCACCTTGATGTTTTCCAGTGCTGTAACGAAAAAATATCTCAGTGAAGAAGGTTCTTCTTTTGCCTTCACCATTCGTCATATACCGCTTGGTACCACTGAATCTGTAAGCGGTCAAGATGCGCAAAGCCGAGGAGAAATATGGTTGCCGGCGTGGCAGAGATGGGCTGGTATAGAAGAAGTAACACATCTTTTTCAGGAAGGCAGAGCCGAGGTTAAACAACATCTGGTAACTACCACCTCTGACTTTGCCAGGGCAGTTGCCGGTCTGCAGGTAGACAGGGGACTCGAGTCTTTTTACCGCTTTTCCTTCTTCGAGCGCCATGGTCAGAGTCACCTGGCAGTGTTGCAGGATCATTTCAAGGTACCCGACCGGGAAATCAAACATCTTGACCTTTTTGATGAACTGGATATCTGGCTGAATAGATATCGTCGCTATCTTTCGGGCAATAAAACGGCTTCTGAACAGAAAAAAAGACTGTATCAAAAAATAGAAAATCTTCTCTATAACTACTGTAAAACCGAAAAGAACAGGTATCTCACGCAGTTATTAATTGAGCTGGGAGAAGCCGAGCAAAATTTAGCACGTTCTGCCTCAAAAAGAGATCCGAATAAAATATTTCCTTCTCCCTTATCTCTGAGTGCGGCATGGGCACCGGCTTGCTATGATGGTTCCGTGGAATATCGGATTGCCCTTTCCATTGCATCACTGCTTCCCGCCCAAAATCAAAAGCCCATCCGCTGTTATTTTGAAAACGTCAGTGAAAATGGCAGGTCCTGGCTTACTGAAGAAAAAAATACTATTACACACTCTTCTAATCTATACGTTAATCTCAATGAAATACTCCGCCGTCGCTTACTGGAATCGGAAAAATCTCACGATGGCGGATACGCTATCGGTCAAAAAGGGGGATATCCCCTCTCTCATGTTGATTTTCAACAGTTTTTAGAAGGCAATTTTCACAAAGAAAAAACCCTCCAGTTTCTCTACGGTTTAATGCTCATTAACTGGACTTCTTTTCCCTTTATCACTTCAAAAGATCCATCGGATATTCCCTTCCTTCTTTCATCGGAAATAGCCGCTCTTAAACTTCTTTTTCTGACCGACGATACACGGCTGGTTATTCCGGATACAGAAAAACATGTGCCTATTGAAACTTCTGTTCCTTCCCTTCTACTGGCTCACAACTATCGTCGCGCTCTTGACCTGTGTCGGCGGCGCCTTTCTTATAGCGGTTATCCCTTTCCTTCTTTAGAGAAGGATTTTACACCTGCTTATAGAGCGCAAAATATGACCTCTTCCTTATTACTGCCGCTGAAAAGGACAACAGTTGACCTGTTTTGCAAGAAACTTCACATCAAAAAACAACAATATCAGGAGGCTTAAAAATGACAGAATGGTATCAACCACTAAAAGGTTCAGATCGTTTATTACTGGAAGCGGAACTCACCCCTTTACAGGGCAACCGTTTTCAACCTACCGGTTTCCCCGACCTGGGAGCAGCTGAATTCACCCTGCCGGATGGTACTCCCATGCTTCTGGTGGAGTCTTCTCAGTCCATGGCAAACAGGATGGAAACAGCCTGCTGGGATGAGGCTGATGAGGACATCAAAGAAGAACTGAAAGGTCTGCCGTATGTAAAGGTTCTGAAGAACGACAGACACCTTACCAATTCTCTGCTGGAAGCTCACAGAATTAATTCCCCTTATATTCTCGAAGGAAAAGACCAATCATTTGTTGAAACCCTTAAAAGTGATGTTTCAATTTTCGAAAAACAACCCGTAAACATTCCCCTGCTTGCCAGATTTCTACTGAAGTATGATGTTGGTTCTCTTTTACACGGCATCTTTATTTCAAAAAAAGAACTGGCAGGAGGACGTTTGAGAATACCGCGTGCTATTTCCTCTTTCATTGAAGCTTCTAACGTAAGAGTTGCTATGAGCGGTGGCACAAAAATTGACCGAGTTGATCCAAAAGGTGACACGAAGAAGGGTTTTGGAAATGTTCCCTTTCCCCGCATGGAATACACTGCAGAAAAAATCACCGCCTATTTTAATATCGACATTAATCAACTCAAGGGGTACCAGGTTGATGAAAAGGTCCAGAAACTCTTACTCGGTTTAAGTCTTTATAAAATACTTAACGTTCTGGAGAAAGGACTGCGTTTGCGCACAGCCTGTGATTTGAATTGCCAGAATATAAAAGTCACCAAACCGAAAGGATTTTCCATGCCTTCACTGGAAGAGCTTACAAATGAATTGCCCGATCTGATCCAAGAATGCCGTGAATACTTCACAGAACCACCCGTTACCACTGTAGAATGGAAAGAAAAATAAAATAAAAAAGGAGCATTGATCATGCCTTTTGCCATAGCTCTGCATTTTATCAGCGGACATTATCATGCCACGCCCTGGGGACGCCATGTCAATGAGGCGGTACCGGAATATCCGCCCTCATTATGGCGTCTTTTTCGAGCCCTGGTAGCCGTCTGGAAAAGAAAGATGTCAGATGACGGGCAGATACATGCCGAAGTCCTGGGCAGCGCTTTGAAAAAACTCGCCGATCCCCTTCCCTCCTTTGTATTACCTCCTGCTACTCTCGGACATACCAGGCATTACCTTGACCAGGGAAAAAAAGGAAGCGCTTTTGTCATAGACACCTTTATCAACATGGCGAAAGATACGCCCCTTGTTGTAGTGTGGAAAAATGCAGAACTCAATGAAGAAGAAGCACAGACCATTATAAAGCTGGTAGAAAAACTGGATTACCTGGGACGTTCAGAATCATGGGTGGAAGGTTCGGTTTTATCTCCGGAAAAAATTCCCGCTTTTGCCTCTCGAATCAATTGTGTTCCCTTTGAAGAAAAAGAACAGCTTATATCTGACGGGGAAATGGTCACAACGCTTGTGCCCCATCCTCATCGTTTTCGGGAATGGGATTTTGGTAAAAAGGTTCAGTCTCCGGAACCAGCATGGAATTTACTCGCCGAGTCAGGAGACCTGTTTAAAGAAGGTTGGAGTGATCCCCCCGGTTCTCGATGGACACAGTATGTGCGTCCTTTTGACTGTTTCGAAGAAAAACCTTCTTCCCACACCCCTCCTGTTTCCCGACCACACGTCATGCGGTGGAAAATCCAGGGCAATCCCTTACCTTCAGTGCAGGAGACTATTTATGTTGCAGAAATCGTTAAAAGATACCTGAACGGCATTTATGGCAAACTCTTCGATCAGGATTTTTCCGAGATATTCATGGGAAAGGATAAGGACGGCACTCCTCTGCAGGGTCATCAACATGCTTATTATCTGCCCACTGACGAAGACGGCGACGGTAAAATTGATCATATCAATATTTATGCCGAGCGGGGTTTTGACACCAGGGAACTCAAAGCACTGGAACAGCTAAAACATATACAGAAGCCCGGCGGTGGGGAAGATTTACGACTCTACCTGGTCGGTTGCTGGAACAAAGAAGAAGGCATCCAGCATATTCCGGTTTTTCGTCCTGCCCGTCACTGGGTATCAGTGACTCCTTATATCGCTCCCCGTCATTATAAGAAAAGAGGTCAGAAAAAAGACACCTGTTCCCTGGAAGAATTTCCTGCCGTCACCCTTCGGGAAGAACTTCAGAAACAGGCTTATCCTTTACCTGACATACAAAAGAAAGAACGTTATTCACCTATTTCATATGAAGGGAATATCCTTCGCGGCAAAGAATTCCCCTGGTTGTTTTTCCGCCAGCAACGGGTCCTGGGAAAGAGTCATGGAAACAGAACCAATCAACCGGGCAGCGGTTTTGAACTGGTCTTTTCTGAACCTGTGAAAGGTCCCCTTTGTTTTGGATATGGTGCTCATTACGGGATGGGGTTTTTTGCACCTCTTCGGGAGTAAGCGTATGATACAGGATTCATTAAAAGACATGCCCTCTTATATACCTGCCCGTGTCCTTAATGAATATACTTACTGTCCGCGTATTGCCTATATAGAGTGGCGCCAGGGAGAGTTTAAGGAAAATCGACATACGCTTGATGGTACCTTCAAGCATCGAAATGTTGACAGGGAAAAAGGAGCTCTTCCTTCCTCTCATTCCGAGGAATTCCCGGACAATGTAAAGGTGCATTCTTTATGGTTAAGTGCACCGACAACTTCCATTTCTTCAAGAATAGATCTTATAGAAGTAGAAAAAAATGAAGTAATACCCGTTGATTACAAACGCGGACATATGCCGGATATTCCTGAAAAAAGCTGGGATGCCGATCGTATCCAGGTCTGTGCTCAGGGCTTGATCTTACAGGAAAACGGTTATTCCTGCTCCAGAGGATATATTTATTATATTGCTTCAAAAAGACGTGCAGAAGTACTTTTTACAAACTCATTAATCGAGCAAACAAAGCAGACAATAGCAGACATATATGACACTTTTTCCCGGGGCAAGATTCCACCTCCTCTCGAAAACAGCAAGAAATGTGAAGGATGTTCTCTGGCAGGCATCTGTCTGCCAGATGAGATCCATTATTTAAACACGGAAAGAAAGATTAAAAGCTCCGACAATAGTGTTATACGTCGCTTACTGGTTCCCCGGCTTGAAGCCATGCCTCTCTACGTACAGGAGCAGGGAGCATATATTAAGAAAAAAGGCGGCTTACTGGTAATATACAAAAAGGGCGAAAAAATAAGTGAAGTCAAAGCCATTGACATTTCGCAGGTAACCATACTGGGAAACGTCCAGTTTACCACCCAGGCAATGCGTTTTTGTCTGGAAAGAGGAATACCTATTAGCTATCATACCTATGGTGGCAGGCTTATCGGACTGATGGTCAATACCCATCACAAAAATGTGGAGCTCCGAATGAAACAATTTCAATATGCCATCAATCCGGAATTCCAGCTTTCGCTGGCACGGTCCTTTGTTCATGGTAAAATCGAAAACTCCCGCACTTTTCTGAAAAGGAACGCTCCCGGCATTTCCCGAAACATCACCACTCAACTTCAAAAAAATGCCAGAGATGCCTTGAAGGCTCCTTCTATCGATACCCTGCTGGGTATCGAAGGAATGGCTGCAAAAACCTATTTTGCCTCCTTTTCTGGCATGTTTAAAAGTCAGGATGAACATCCTGCTTTTGATTTTGAAAAACGCAATCGACGCCCCCCTGCCGATCCTGTTAATGCCATGCTATCTTTCTGCTATACTTTGCTGGTCAAGGACATGTTAATGGCATGTAGCGCCGCAGGTTTCGACCCCTTCCTTGGGTTCTTTCATCAACCTCACTATGGCAGACCGGCATTAGCTCTCGACCTGATGGAAGAACTGCGTCCCATTATCGCTGATTCGACCGTTATCTGGGTAATAAATAACCGTTACCTGACGCCAGAAGACTTTATTATAAGGGGTAAAAACTGCTCTATGACACGTCAGGGAAGAAAAAAACTCATTCTTGCTTATGAAAAAAGAATGGATGCCCTGGTATCACATCCCCTGTTTGGTTATAAAATCAGCTACCGTCGGATACTATCGGTACAGGCAAGATTGCTTGGAAGATACCTTTATGGAGAGATAAATCATTATCCATCTTTCAGGACAAGATAAAATGAGAAAAGTGTTCATAGTAACCTACGACATTTGTCATGACAAAAGACTGCGACAGACCTACCAGCTCATGCGGGCTTATGGTGATCATTTACAGTATTCAGTATTTCGTTGTGAACTGGATGATAAAGAAAAAGTTGAGCTTATTATGAAACTCACCGATATCATCAATAAGAAAGAAGACCAGGTGCTTTTCTTTTCACTCGGTTCTGCCGGCAGTAAAACGGAACAAAAAATCGAAAGTCTGGGCGTGCCATACGTAGAAAGAAATAAAAGCGCTATTGTCATCTAACAAAGATTCGTTACCATTGAAAAAAGGAGAAAAATATGAGACATCATTTTCGAGAGGCTCTGACCTGCCCCGGATACCGGGACCCTCTCGAGAAAACCATTTTAACCTATCAAACTGGCGAATATCACACCTGTTTTAAGTGCCAGAAAAAGGTCTTTGGAAAGAAAAATAAGAACCGCTCGAAAAGGAGAGTTAAAAGTACCATCAAAGCGTACCTTGCAGAGGACGCTGTCTCCACGTCTGTAATGACGTGGCCCCATTGAAGCATCTACAGAACCCCATTCGGTTCAATGTTCCGAGACGTCTCCACGTCTGTAATGACGTGGCCCCATTGAAGCCCGTATACTATCCCAAGCC